>DATITT010000064.1:0-19819 GCA_035467435.1 Arthrobacter sp.
CCTCACATTCCCCTTCGCTGATGCACAGGGCCACGGAGCCGGCTACGGCAGGGCTGGCGAAGCTGGTTCCGTGCGCCACGGAATAGCCGCCCGGCGCCGTGGAGGTCATGCAGGCCCCGGGGCCGGCGATGGTATGGGCCTTGTCCTCGGGCTCGCTGGCGAAGTTGGAGAAGAATGCAGGCCGGTCATCCAACTGCCCCAGCCCGGTCCAGTCCTCGGCCCCGCAAACCGGAGCCTCGAGGCCGCCAGGCTTGCCGTCGAAATCCGCCATCGCCGTGGCGGTCAGCACCTCGTCGTACGTGGCAGGGATCGTGGCGGCAAAGTCCTGACCGGAGTTTCCGGCTGCGACGGCGTACACGACTCCGGCCTTGACCGAGCGACAGATGGCGTAGTGCATCGGATCCGTGCCCTTGCCGCAGTTGGCGGTTTCGGTGCCCGGGCCGCCGATGCTGATGTTGGCCACCTGGATGTCGTTCGTCGGGTCATTGTCCTGGCGCGTCGCCGTCACCCAGTCGATGGCACAGATGAGCATGTCCTCCGTGATCACACCGGCGTCGTTGACAACGCGAACGGACCACAGCGGGGTTCCCGGTGCCGCGCCGATCACGCCCTCGTTGTTGTCCTTGGCTCCGATGACCCCGGCCACGAAGGTCCCGTGCCCAACGCTATCCGTGGGGTCCACCTCGACCGGCGACCCGGTGGAGCAGTCGACGCCGCCGCGAACATTGAGGTCCGGATGGCTACCGTCGATACCGGTGTCAATCACGGCCACGTTGACGGGTTCCGTGTCGCCCTGGGGCTCCGAATCATCAGGGGCAGTGCCGCCAATCCTCAGCCACCAGAGCGGCGCCACCTGGGTGCTCGGCTCGGGGACCTGTGGTTTCTCAAATTCCCGGGCCAGGGTGACGAAATCAACGCCCGGGTCAGCGGCGAGGCGGGCCGCGGCGGAGGCCGTCATTGTGGCGGCGTACCCGTTCACGGCATCCCGGTAGACCGTGGAAACGGAAAGACCATAGCTGCCCTGCTGTGTCGCCGCCGCTGAGCCTGCGTCAACAGCGCCGTCCTTCAGCACCACAATGTATCTTTTCTCTTGCTCGGCGCCGGCCGAGGGGACGGCGGCGACAAGGCTTCCGGCCACGGCCAGGCTCAGCGCTGCGAGGCCGCCCACGATTCCCCGGAACCTTGATGTGATTTTTTGCGGTGGCGCGGCGGTAGCGGCATTCCGGCGTGCCCCTGCGGCTGCAGGCACTGGTTCCTGTGGTGATCCTGGACTGCGGACGTGGCTGAACATATTGGCCTCCCTTGAGCGTCTACGCTGCTAAACGCCCCCCGCTCACAGCTTAGGCCCGCGACTGTCTCTTGCACACGGACCTTTGGCAGTATTTGCAGGAGGACGGCCGCGAGAATTCGCCGACGGCGGGACCCGGCTATGTCCGGGCGCACAGACCCAAACGGCCCTGGTCAGGCGGCGGCCTCAGGTGCGGAGCCAGTCCTGATCGAAGTCGGGGTGGTCGTAATAGGGCAGGGCAAGGGCGTTCAGCGACTGCTCCAGCCATTCCAGCGATTGTGGGATCCAGCCGGGGTCCTGAAGAGGGTCGCTAACCAGCGATGCGAGGGCCGCCTGCCGGGCGGATTCCACGATGCGGATCAGGCGCCGTTTGGCCTCGCATTCGAGCAGAAGGCGTTGTTCATACCAGGCGCCGGATTTCGAGACACTCCGGTCGCCCAGGAGGGTCCGCGCCACGGCCTCGTCCTCGGTGATCCGCTCGGACAGGAAGTCGACAATGTCCACACCGCGAGCGTACGCGCCGTCCTTGGCCGGCAACCAGCCCCGGCTGCCGCAACTGCCCCGGTGGCTAGTGCACTGCCAGGTTTTCCGCGTCCTCGGGACCGACGAAGCGGCAGGATCCCTCGTGCCGCTCGGCCACGTCGCAGGTCCGGCCCGTGGGCAGGTGGACGTTGCCGCAAAGTCCGGTAATGGCGACGTCCTCGCGGACGTGCAGGCTGCTCAGGTCGGGCCGGGCTTCGCTGCCCTCGTGAATCTGGGGGCTGCCGGGGGCGTTGTGGTTTTGGCTGTTCATGTCTGCGTGGCTCCTTGAAGAGTCTGTGGTGCAGCAGGGTTGCCAGTCTCGATTGAGTCCGATGCCCCAGTCTCACACAACAACGCTATTTCCGGGTGACCGCCCTGCCAGATATATGTCCCAGGCGCGGTGTCGGGGTCCGGTCCCGGGGGTATATTTCGAAGGGGAGCAGCATCTCGAATCAATGAGGGAAGAAGGGGGGCGCCATGATGGTGCCAAATTCAGCGGAAACCGGCGAGCGGGCGCCGGGTCTGCAGGACACCGAACCGATAGGTGCCGACGCACTTGCCACCAGGCTCGGCGACATCGCCCGGGAGCTCCAGCAGGAGGAGGACCCTGATTCCATGCTGGCAGGCATCGTGTACGCCGCGTTGGAGCTGGTGCCGCACGCGGCCGAGGCCTCGGTCAGCCTGATCACGGGCCGCCGGACGATTGAATCGCGTGCCGCCTCCAGCGATCTGCCGCGCCGGGTGGACACCCTTCAAAGCGAAACCGGACAAGGTCCGTGCCTGGAAGCCTCCTATGAAAAGCGGGTTGTGAGTGTTCCCGACCTCAGCACGGAAAAGCGCTGGCCGGATTTCTCGCGGCCGGCCTTCGAACTCGGAGCGCGGAGCATGCTCTCCTTCCAGCTCTTTGTGGATGGTGACCACCTCGGAGCCTTGAATCTCTTCGGGAATGACGTGGGCGTCTTCGACGCCGAATCGGAGCGGATCGGAGCGCTGGTGGCTGCCCACGCCGCCGTCGCCGTCGCCGGCAGCCAGCAGGTCAGCCAGCTCACCCTGGCCCTGGACACGCGGGACCTGATCGGTCAGGCCAAGGGAATCCTGATGGAGCGGTACAAAATCACCGCCCAGCAGGCGTTCCTGCTGCTGGCGCGGGCCAGCTCAGAGCTGAACATCAAGCTTCGCGACGGCGCGGAGCGGTTGACCGTCAGCGGGGAAATGACCAAGAAGCCCTGACACCGGCCTGGCTCGCGCACGGCCCCGGGGTTTCAGTTGCCGGCAGAAAACCGCATGCCATCGATGAGATCCGCGCACACCCGGGACAGCGGTGATTGATCCGTCCGGGCACGGTGCAACAACTCCTGAAGGGCCTGCTCTGCCGACAGTCCGTGGCGTTCCATCAGGATCCCGCACGCGCGGTTGGTGTTGTCCCGGCCGGCGAGTGCGCCTTTGAGCGGGCCGCTCAGGTGCCGGGGTGTTTCGGAGCCCTGGACATGGGCGAGCAGGGTCGCCGCGGGAACAGCGAATTTCTCAAGCAGTAGCCCGGTCGCGGCGGTATAGGCCGCCGGCAGGGCGGCGTAGATCTTCAGCGTTCCGATGGGCCCGCCGGCGGCGGCCAGCGGCGTGCTGACAACGGAGCGGACGGGCAGCGAAACGACAGCCTCGCCCCAGAGCGGCCACCGGTCATCCGCGGCGGCATCGTGGACCAGGACTGTTGACCCAGCCGTCCAGGCCTCAACGCACGGGCCCTGACCCAGGTCGTGCTGGGCGGCGTCCACCTGCCCCACGAGTCGTTCTGTTGCCGCGGTGCTGCTGCCGCGCCCGTGCTCGTCGAACAGTGAGATTCCGGCCCCGGCGGATCCCGGAATGGCATCCCGTACCGCCTGAACGAGCATCTGCAGCGCACGGTCTACCTTGTCCTCGGTCAGGAGCAGGCCTTTGATGCGCGCGAAGACGGCGGTCAGTTCATCGAGGGGGAGCGGGTTAAATGGCTGGTTGAGCACTTGCGGCCTTAGGGCGTGAGGGCACGATCACCCTGCTTATGCCCCCTGCTGAGCCGGGACGCCTCAAGCGGCGGTCCACCTACAGCATATCCCGCCGCGCCGTGCGGCGGGTAACAGATCAGGTGCGGCACGCACCCCATTTCGCGAGTACTCCAGGTGAGGCTTTCGGCCTATGTACGCGGCAGGAGATCTTCTTACCATTGGCGGACGAATACTGTGCCCAATCTTGGTACCGGTCGTCAGAGAGTCCTCTAACGTGGATGTTTCGGGAGAATCGGCAACAGTCGCAGCAGCCCATGGAAAGGCGCGGGCCTCCATTCTGCGTCCGGGCGATCGGTCGTTCCCGATCGTCACCCCCGTGAGCGGCCTGTTCCGCCCGATGGCCGGTGTGCCCCGCCGGGACGGCGGACCAGGCCACCGGCGGGCGTGATGTGCTTGAGCTGATCGCGGAACTGGTGCCGCCTGCCATCGGCGTCGCCTTGAGTCCGCTCCCGTTGATTGCGGTGGTGCTGATGATCCTGTCCCCGGATGGGCGGGGCAGGAGTGTCGGCTTCGCTCTGGGCCGCGTCGGAGCAGTTCTCGCCGTGGTCGTTGTGATGGCGGTGCTGTCCGACCTCATTACCCGGGGTGAAGGCGGTTCGCGTATTGGCGCAGTTATCCGCCTCGTGCTCGGCTCGACGTTCATCGTCCTGGGTATCTTGAAGCTGCGCTCGCGGACGAAGGCCGGTGCGGACCCGGAGGTCCCCGGCTGGATGCAGGCCATCGAACGCATGCCGCCGTCGCGGACGCTGGGGATCGGATTCCTGATCTCTGCCGTTAACCCGAAGGAAGTGATCTTCAGCATCGCGGCCGGTGTGGTCATCGGCAGTGCGACGGTTCCTGCGGGTCAGATGGCCGCAGCAACCGGGGTGTATGTGCTGATCGCGACGATCACGGTCGTCGCACCGGTAGTGGCCTCTCTGGTTTTCGGGGACAGGGCGCGCAGCTGGCTGAGGCCGTTCCAGACCTGGCTGGTGAGGCATCACGCGGTCATCATTGCTGCTGTGCTGTTCATTCTCGGCGCGGTCATGATCGGCAACGCGTTCGGAGATCTGCAGACTCCGCCGCACTGAGGCCATGCCGAAGTGGTTGGCCGTCATAACCTACGTCGCTGCGACAACGCTCCTGCTCATCGTGACCCTGAGCCTTTGGGTAACACTGGTCTTCGCGGCGTGGGTGCTGCTCGTCAGCCTGCACATTCTGATGCGGACCTTCGGCCGCAGGCCATCGCGCCCCGGACCCTGACCAGGCCGTCCGGGCGCTGCCGTAGGCCGGGCTGAGGTTGGCCGGGACTTTTCGGCCGGTACCGGGCGGCAGTTTCAGCCCGCGGCCGCCAGCGGAATTTCCAGGAAACCGCCGTCGGCGTTCCAGCTGCTCGCCGTCCCGAGGTGCCTGCTGAGCCGCTGCATCCGGTCCGCGATCTGCCCGGAACTCCGGCCCGCCAACCGTGCCTGGAAATCGGCGATCAGCGTCGGATACAGCCGGAGCATCAGCGGTGTGCCGCCGTCCGTGTCGAGCACGAACATAAACGACTGATCGTTGCGCTCCTGCGGGTCCACCGCGTAGTCGTCCACAAAGTCCCCGGCGCTGTAGATAATCGGCCGGGTCCTGACCAGCTCGACGCCGCGGAAGATGTGCGGCGAATGCCCGAAGACGACGTCGGCCCCCGCCTCGATCAGTGCCCGCGCCAGCTCGCGGTGCTCGGATGGTGCCCCGGAGCCCCAGTTTGGCCCCCAATGGGCGGAGACGATCAGGAGCCCGACGCGGGCTTTCGTCCGCCGGACCAGGGCGAGTAGTTCGGCCACCCTGGGGTCGCTGTCCACCACCGGCACGTAGAAGACGCCGGGGCCCCCGTCAGCCTCCCAGCCCGGCTGGTTGTCGGTGAAGGCAATGAGGCCGACGGCGGTCCCGGCCACGCGGCGCACCGCAGGCCGGCGGGCGGCGTCCCGGTCCAGGCCGGCACCGGCATGCAGGATGCCGGCTGAGTCGAGCGTCGGCAGCATTTCGCGGAACGCGCCGGCCCCGTAGTCCAGGACGTGGTTGTTGGCCAGTGACACCATCCCGATCCCCGCGGACCGGAGGCTTGCCACGTTCTTCGGGTCGGACCGGAAATGGAACACCTTCCCGGGCTCCGGCGCCCCGCCGGCTGCCAGGACGCATTCGAGGTTGGCGATCGTAAGGTCCGTCTGGCGCAGCACGGAGTCCGTGTCCCCCCAGGGGTAATCGGCGCCGACACGTCTCAGCCGCTCGTTCACCAGCCGTCCCAGCATGACGTCGCCGAGCAACCCAACCAACATCGCACACCCGCCTCGGGCTCAGGACTCGTAGTTCTCCACCTGTCTGACGGGACGGGGCTCGGCCTCATCCGGGTTTTCGCCGTATTGCAGTTTGGCCCGGCGCTGCCGCAGGAGGTCCCAGCACTGGTCCAGGTCCTCCTCGATGCGCTTCAACCGGGTGTGCTCGGGGCCGTGTTCGTAGTCCGGCGAGGAGGACGGGGCGCTCTCGCGGAGCGCCTGCTCTTCTTCCACCAGCGCTGAAATTCGTTCCAGGATGTGTTGTTCGTCCATGACGGTCTTCTCTCGGGTAGCAGTCCTTCCGCCAGAGTAGCGAGGCCGCGATGCGCTGGCCAGAGGACCATTGACCGGTTCACGTTTCAGGCGGAGCGAGGGAGCCCGCGGCGATGGAAGTACCGTGTCGTCGGCGAGGACAAAACGGCCACATAATCAGCTTGCTTATTATTTCGTCACTTCCTAGAGTGGATTTTGTAACGCATCAATCTCCCCGTGTGGAGGATCCCGGCCGGGCCAACGGCTGCATGGACCTCCCCGGGCTCCAGAGGAGGACCCATGTCAGAGCACAATATTGCCGGTAAGAAAGTCGCCTTCCTGCTCACCGACGGTGTGGAGCAGGTGGAACTGACCAGCCCCTGGAACGCGGTAAAAGAGGCGGGCGGCGAGCCCACGCTGGTTGCACCCAAGAGCGGCAAGCTCCAGGGCTACGACGGTACCGAGAAGGGGCAGGAGTTCGACGTCGACCTGACCGTCGCCAAAGCGAACGCCGCCGATTTCCACGCGCTCGTGATCCCCGGCGGCGTCGTCAACGCGGACCACCTCCGGGCCGACAAGGATGCCCAGGCCTTCACCCGGGCCTTCTTCGAGCAGCACAAGCCGGTGGCCTCGATTTGCCACGGCCCCTGGCTGCTGATCGACGCCGGCGTTATCAGCGGCCGGAATGTCACGTCCTACCACACGCTCCAGACCGACCTGAAGAACGCCGGTGCCAACTGGAGCGACCAGGAAGTCGTGGTCGACCAGGGCCTCGTGACCAGCCGGACCCCGCGCGACCTTCGCGCCTTCAATGACAAACTGCTGGAGGAAATCGAGGAGGGCGAGCACGCCGGCCAGACGGCCTAGCGGCAACGCCACGGAAAAGCGCGCGCGCACCTACCCTGAGCGGCTGATCTGGGGCAGGATATGCCCTGTAACGTGCGCCGCCGCGGCCGCAACTCGGCACCCGGGCCGGCGCCCCAGCTGCAAGGAGCCCGGATATGACCACCCTGAACCCGTACCTGAGTTTCCGTGACAACGCCAAAGAAGCCATGATCTTCTACCAGTCGGCATTTGGCGGCGAACTGAACATGAGCACCTTCGGCGAATACCATGCCAGCGAAGATCCTGCCGAGCAGGAAAAGATCATGCACGCCACGCTGACCACGGACAAGGGAATGGTGCTGATGGGCGCGGACACGCCCAACGGCATGGACTACACGCCGGGCAGCAGCATCTCGGTGTCGCTCAGCGGCTCCGACGAGGCCGAACTGCGCGGCTATTTCGACAAGCTCGCCGACGGCGGACGGGTGACCGTGCCTATGGAGAAAGCCCCCTGGGGAGACGTCTTCGGCATGTGTACGGACCGGTTCGGGATCGACTGGCTGGTCAACGTCGGCCCCGAGTAGGCCACGCGCCTGCTGCGGACTGAGGCCGCCCGGCTGCTGGCCGGGCGGCGAGGGGCTGCCCGGGGTCCTGGTCCGGGCTGGAATCCGTCGTGGGTCCGCCGTTGTCGCCGGACTGCTCGTCCTGTTCCTCCGCCGGGCCGGTGGCCTTGTTCCCGTAGCTGGCGTGGGCCCTGACTGCCCAGGATGCACCGCCGCCCGGCCGGCGTATTCCCCTCTTGGATGGCTGCGGGTATTCTGGTGGCGGCCGGGACGCCGCAAATTCGAGTCCACATTCCCGGCCGAGAGAGGCATGCCATGACCGAGAAGTTGCACCTAAAGCCGGAGGATGAGTTCCCGGACGACCTCACCGAGGTGGAGAACAAAGACCTGCAGATCCTCGATAGCCAGGTGCAGCGGCAGCTGGACCACGAATACGTGGCAGATGGTGAACCGAACCCGGAGACCGAATTCAGGCACTACGACCTCGATGAGGAGTTCAGCGAGCGCGACAAGAGGGACGACTGACCGGCTGGTTTTGTCAGTATGCTTACTAGACGCTGACGAGTGGCGCTGAACAACTGCGCTGAACAGAAAAGAGCCGACCATGAGCAGGCCTGACCGCTTTAAGATCGAGGCAGCAGGCCATCTGGGCCATGTGTTCGTCTCCACACGCCCACCCGGCCCGGCCGGCGCCGAGGCGGCGCGTCCGCCCGTCGTGCTCATTCACGGGATCGGCGTCTCGCACCGCTATTTCAAGCGGCTTCACGGACTGCTGGCCGAATCTGTTGACACCTACTCGATCGACCTGCCCGGCTTCGGCTCCACGCCACGGCCGGAGCACACCCTCACGGTCCCCGACCACGCCACCTACATCCTCGGCGCCCTGGAACAGCTGGGGGTCCTGGAGTTCGTGCTCGTCGGTCACTCGATGGGTACCCAGTTCGCGATCGAAGCGGCGCTGCAGCAGCCCGGCCGGATTTCCCAGCTGGTCCTGATGGGGCCGGTGGTCGATGCGAAGCGCCGCACTGTGGTGCAGCAGGCGCTGGCGCTGGGCCGGGACAGCGTGTTCTTCGAAAGCCCCTCCTCGAACGCTCTCGTTTCTACGGACTATTTCCGTTGCGGGCCCCTCTGGTACCTGAAGACCCTGCGCGTCATGATGGGCTATCCCACGGAGCAAAAGATTCCGGGGGTGTCTGCCCCGGTCCTCGTGGTGCGCGGCGCCAAGGACCCCGTGGCCACCGCTGCGTGGTGCCGTCGTCTGGCCGCGCACGCACCCCAGGGACAACTGCTCGAAATCGAAGGCACCGGGCACGTGGTGCAGCACAACCGCTCCGCGGAAGTGGCGGGAGCCATCCTGGACTTCGCCGGGGTCCGCCGAACGGCCGGAGAGGCCCCTCAGGGGCGCCCGGCATGAGCCGGGTCCTGCAGGCCGCCCGCTGGTGGGTCCAGGACTACCTCTACGCGGCGGGCCGGCAGGTCCTCAGTGCTGTGTCCCGGACCAGGCCTGAGGATTTCCTTGCCGGGACCGCACGGCCCGTGGTGGTGATTCCTGGGGTGTATGAGGATTGGCGCTTTATGCTGCCGCTCGTCAAGCGGCTTCATGCAGCAGGCCACCCGGTGCACGTGCTGACCCTGCTGCACCGGAACAGATTCGCGGTGCCTAAAGCTGCGGACCTGATCGCCGGATACATCCGGGACCATGACCTCAGGGACGCGATGATCGTCGCCCACAGCAAAGGCGGACTGATCGGCAAATTCGTGATGATGCAGCTGGATCCGGAACGCCGGATTGCCGGTATGGTGGCCGTCTGCTCGCCGTTCTCCGGCTCACGCTATGCCTCGTTTATGCTCCTGCCGAGCCTGCGCGCTTTCTCGCCACGGAATGCCGTGACCATGCAACTCTCCCGTGAAGAACGCGTCAACGAGCACATCACCTCGGTCTACGGGCGCTTTGACCCGCATATCCCCGAGGGGAGCATGCTCCCCGGCGCCCGGAACGTCCAGCTCGACACTGCCGGGCACGTCCGGATACTGGCCCACGAGGACACGATCCGCACCATCCTGGATGTGACCGCCGGGACGCAGGCCGCGGCCCCTGGCCCGCACCCCGCCCCGCACCCCGCCGAGCCCTCGTCCTAAAGCTCGGCCTGGACCTCGAAGTGCGTGCGGGCGGGTCCGCATCGGGGCGCCGGCCAATCCGGGCATTAAGGCCCTCACATCCCAGTGCCTCCTGACAGATAGTGGGAGGGAGCGGCCAACTGATCAATTTCCCAGCCTGCGGAGCGCACGCCTGGATGAGGTCACGGCCGACATCCCGATTGGAAAGCCATACCGATGAGCATTTTCGAAGACAGGGTCGACGCCGGACGGCAACTGGGAAGGCGGCTCGCGGAGTTGCGGGGCCAGGACATCGTGGTTCTGGGTCTGCCCCGCGGCGGCGTTCCCGTGGCCTTCGAAGTCGCCGCGGCCCTTGACGCGCCGCTGGACGTGATCGTGGTGCGGAAGCTGGGCCTTCCCTACCAGCCGGAGCTTGCCATGGGAGCGATCGGGGAGGGCGGCGCCCGCGTGCTGGAAGAACACGTGCTGGCCCATGCCCGCATCAGTGATGCCGAGCTGCAGGCCGTCGAGGACCACGAACGCGCCGTGCTGGAGAGCCGGGTGGTGCAGTTCCGGAAGGGCCGGACCCGGCAGGACCTCACCGGACGCATTGCCGTCATTGTCGACGACGGGATCGCCACCGGATCCACCGCCCGGGTCGCTTGCCGAATCGCCCGGAAGCTCGGTGCCGCGAGGGTCATCCTTGCCGTTCCGGTCGCCCCCGCCGATACGCTGAGGAGCCTGACCGAGCCCGACGAGGTGGTCTGCCTCGCCACCCCGCACCAGTTCTCCGCGGTCGGCTACCACTACCGCGATTTCTCGCCGACCGAAGACGATGAGGTCGTGCAGTTGCTCGACGCTGCGGCCAAGCGCTTGCAGGACTCGCAGGCGGCGTCCCGGCAGCCGGCCACGGCCAACATGCGCGACGCTGCGGACTTCGATGAGGAAGTCGAGATCCCCTCGCGCGGAATCCGGCTGCAGGGCCAGCTGCACCTGCCAGTCCCGGCCCGCGGTGTGGTGCTGTTCGCGCACGGGAGCGGCAGCAGCCGGCACAGCCCGCGGAACCGGTATGTGGCCGGGGTGCTCCAGCAGGCCGGTCTCGGCACCCTGCTGCTGGACCTGCTGACACCGGCGGAGGAGCGGAACCGTGCCAACGTCTTCGACATCGAACTGCTGGCCCGCCGGCTGTCCGCTGCCACTGACTGGCTCGTCACCCGGCAGGCCACGGCCGCCTGCACGATCGGCTATTTCGGGGCCAGTACCGGTGCCGGCGCCGCGCTCTGGGCCGCCTCCGAACCAACCGCCAGGATAGACGCCGTCGTCTCCCGCGGCGGACGCCCCGATCTGGCCGGACCCAGGCTGTCCGCCGTCCGTGCGCCAACGCTCCTTATCGTGGGCAGCTACGACCACGAGGTGCTGGAGCTCAACCGCAAGGCGAAGGCGATGATGCGCTGCCCCAACCAGTTGGCGGTCGTCCAGGGTGCCACGCATCTCTTCGAAGAACCGGGTACGCTGGCGGCGGCTGCCATCCTCGCCAGGGACTGGTTTGTCGACTACCTTCTGCCGGCCAAGACCACACCAGGAGCAACAGCATGAGCTACACCTACACGGCCGTCGTCCCGCTGAGCTGGGCGGACGCCGTCGAAAAGACACGTGCGGCGCTCGCCACCCAGGGCTTCGGGATACTCTCGGAAATCGATGTGCGCGCCACCTTTGCCGCCAAACTCGGCGAGGACGCCGCGGAAGCACTGGGGGACTACGTCATCCTGGGTGCCTGCAATCCGATGCTCGCCAGCCGGGCGCTCGCCGCCGAGCCGGAAATGGGCGCGCTCCTGCCCTGCAACGTGGTGGTGCGCCGCGGAACGGGAGCCACTGCGACGACGGTCCATGCCATCGACCCGCAAACCATGGTGCAGCTCAGCGGGGCCCCCGAGGTCCGCGAAGTGGCGGACGACGCCGGCACACGCCTGCGGGCGGTCATGGCCGAACTGGCAGGGGACGCCTGATCCGTCAGGCGCCGTGCACGTTGTGGTGGCCGCCGGTCCGGTGGCGGTAGGCGTAGACCAGCAACGCCACTCCGGCGAGCACCAGGAGCACCGGGACGAAGAACTCGCTCGCGGTGAGCAGTGCCGTGGCCTGCAGGGCGAAGATCAGCCCCATGACGGCCAGGACCGTGGCCGGAATCAGCGGCCACTTCATTCTGGCCGGTTCCGCATCCCCTGGCTGGCCGGGAAGGCCGGCGGACTGGGCGGGAACGCCGGCGGGCTGGCCGGGCTGGGCGGGCTGGCCGGGGACGCCGGCGGGCTGGGCGGGACGGTGTTCGGGCCGGACGGGAACCAGGGAAAGCGCCGCGAACGTGGCAGCCAGACCCAGGAAGAGGACGGCGGCAACAGGCATGCCTTCCCAGGCCGGCGGAAGGACCACCACTAGGGCCAGGGTCAGCATCACCCCGCAGGGGATCAGCGCCCACCAGTTAGACCGTTCGCGCGCATAGACCGCGCCGAAGCCTGCGCCCATGAACAGGAACAGGAAGGCCCCGGCCCAGTACGCCGCAGGCCCCGGCCAGAGCTGGGTGACCAGGATGACCGCCGTCAGGCCCAGGAACACCGAGCCGGGGATGGCGGCCCACCAGTTATCGCGGCTGCGGACGAACAGGACCACGAAAGCGCTCCCGGCCGCAGCGAAAATCAACGGCCACACGAGGGCCGCGCTGTCGAGGATCCCGAGCAGATCCAGCAGCAACAGGACCCCGGCCGCCATCAATGCGATGCCGGCGATGATGCTGGTTCTTGCCGATTTCACCGTTTGCCTCCCGGAACGCGGCGGACGGCCGCACACCGCCCCTGAACCTTCAGGCTATTCGCGCACCTGCAACTGGCGTAGGGCACAAGGTCATGAAGCTCGCCGGCCCCCCAGCTGCCGGCCACGGCCCTCTGCCCGGGACTTGATGCCCAGGAGCATGCGGCGTTCCATGACGAACTGCAGGGGTTCCAGCACCGGCCGGAGGATCAGCCCCACGGTCAGCGGGGAATAGTCGTACCGCGTCCGGGACAGCAGCCTCGTCCGGCGTTCATGGACAGGCTGCAGCACAAACGTCCAGCCGAGCTCCACCCGCGGTCCCGCGGCAGCACCGCCGGACGGCCTGATCTTCCCGGTGCGCGGATCCATCGTGCCGCCGAGACCCAGCACTGATCCGGCCTCCATACGACGGACCGGAATCCCCACGTCTGTAGCCTTCTTCAACACCAATGGAACGAGATCGCCGACGTCGAGCTGCTGGTAGTCAGGAAGGATCCGGTCTGCGCTGTGCATGCCGGGGCCCGCGGCGTTCTCCAGCAGGTCGTAGCTGTACATCCCGCCGCGTCCGGCCCCCAGTTGGACCAGCCAGGCCCAGACGGTCGCGGCCGGCGCGTTGATGGTGACGGCCCTTGTGCTCTGCATCCGGGGCGTCCGCACGAGCTCGTCGCCCGGAAGCGGCGCGGCGGTTTCCTGGGCGGTCGCTCCCCAGTGCAGCATCCGCGGACGGACGGCGAGGACGTAGCCGGCGGCGACCGTTGCCGCCGCCAGGGCAGCCAGCGGTCCTCGGAGCCGGGGGGAAGCAGGGGTCCGGCTCATCGGATGCGGCTTCCTACCCGTGTCTGCTGGCGTCGCCAATGCGCGATGGCGCAAGGGATCAGGAACGCCAGCGCAGGGACACTCCACAGCCAGTATCCCCAGCCGAACAGCATGAGCCCCAGATGGAAGGCGATCACGCCTGCCCAGCCAATTGTGGCCCAGGACCCGCCGAGGAGCAGCAGGAGGCCGAGGGCAACCTGGCCCAGGGACAGGGCCAGACCCCAGGCGGACGGATTGGCCATAAAGACGTCCTGCCAGGCGGAGGTGATGACGGGCAACAGAGCCTCGTCAGCGAAGTGCCGGTAGAACTCCGGGCCGGCGGCCACGATGCCGAGGTGAATCCCGCCGGTGAAGAGGAAAAAGCCGCCCACAATCCTTCCCGGCCGTCCGGTGCGTTCCGCGGGCCGGATCTGCTCCGCAGCCTGCAACTGTGCCATGGCTCCTACCTCCCCGGGCCGTCGCCCGCGCCCGCGCCCGCCGCGCCCGCGCCCGCCGCGCCCGGTCCGGGAGCGGCGTCGGCGTCGGCAGTGCGGGGCAGGGGAGTCCGGTTGTGGCGCGCAGCCCCGCTGCCGGGATTCAGGTCCAGCTTCCAGAGGTGCAGTCCGCCCAGCACCAGGAAGAAGGCCGAGAGCAGTATCGAGGACCAGAGGGACAACGCGGACACAGGAACGTCGAAAAGCGGCTTGAACAGTTCGCCCAGGGCAAGGGAAAAGATCAGCGTGAAGCCCAGCAGATACAGCGCGGGCATGAACACCAGCCCGGGCCAGCGGCTCCGGAACGTCAGGACGGCGAGGATGAGGAACGCCGGCATGATGAAGCACAGGTCAAGGACGAAGACGGAGTAGAGCGAATCGATTTGATCGCCGGTCCGCATCAGCGGCAGCAGCATGGCTATCCACAGCGGATAGAAGATGATTGGCTGCAGGAGCGCACCGGAGGCGGACAGCACGCGGATGCCCCGTTGCAGCCGCGCCCGCCTCGGCCCGTCCGCCCGGAGCTCCACTGCCGTGTAAACCATCCCCCAGAAGGACAGTCCGAAGACGGCCAGGTAGACGAGGTAGAAGCCGTTGTATGTCCGCTCGATGGAGTAGATGCCGTAGGCGTAAAACAGGTAGCCCAGGATACCCAGCGCCACGATCTGCACCTTGGGGTGCCCCCGCCTCCCGGCGAAGGCCAGGACCGGCAGAACAGCGCCGGCGACGGCGGACATCAGGTCCTGGGACACCGCGCCGGGCAGGAGTTCCGCTGCCACGACGCCCCGGTAGATCTCCGGGAACAGCAGCCCCGTCACGGCGGCGGGGAGGGTCAGCACACCGGTGAGGGTCCAGAGGGCCAGCACCGGCCACCGGCTGCGGTTCATTCCCTCGCCTGGCGTTTATCCTCGTCGTCGCCGACCACCAGTACCGGGCAGTGGGCATGGGCCGCGCAGGCACCGCTGACCGATCCCATGATCTGTGCGAGGAAACCGCCGCGGCCGCGCCGGCCGACCACCAGGAGCTGGGCGTCCCGGCTCTCCGCCACCAGGACCTTGGCCGGCGGGCCGAACTTCACGGTCCGGGTCAGGCCTGCCGGGACGTCGGCGCCGAAGGCACGCTCCAGGGACTCGTCGACGAGCCGTTTGGCCGTCTCCTCGAGCTGGGTGGTGGTGGGGGAGCTCTCTTCGGGCAGGTGCGAGGCCAGGAAGCGGTCCGAGGTGCCCAGGCAGGTGACGACTTCCAGCGGCGCGTCCAGGCTCCGAGCCATGCGCCCGGCGAGCCGGAGCGCCTTCGTCGAGAAATCCGAACCGTCCACGCCCACGACTATCCGCTGATCAGCGTTCATGGCCCCAGCCTGACCGGTCCGCCAGGCCGCGCCTAGGGCCAAAAGTCATGCGCGGAGTCGACCGCAGCAGAAAGGGAGCCCTGCCCATGGGGGCCACCGGTCGCGGCAGACCGGCCAGGGGGTGTGCACCGTCCCCGGCCCCCTTTAGGGTGGAACAAACCCACACCGCCCCACGATACGAGGAGTACTGATGAGAGTTGCTGTTACCGGAGGAAGCGGAAAGCTGGGCCGGAGCGTCGTGCGGCGGCTGAGCGAGGACGGGCACGAGGTCACCAACCTGGACCGCACCGGCACCCGCGGGCACAGTTTTACCGAGGTGGACCTGCGCGACTACGGCCAGGTGGTGGACGTCCTCCTGGGCCTTGAGGACCGGCACACCGGGTTCGACGCGGTGGTGCACCTCGCCGCGATCCCGGCACCCGGCCACGCCCCGGACGCCGCAACCTTCGAGAACAACATGCAGGCCACCTACAACGTGTTCCAGGCAGCCCGCCGCGCCGGGATCAAGAAGATTGTCTATGCCTCCAGCGAGACGGTGCTGGGACTGCCGTTCGACGTCGACCCTCCCTACATCCCGGTGGACGAGGAATACCCGGCCCGGCCGGAAAGCACCTACTCCCTGGTGAAGCACCTCGAGGAACAGATGGCGGTCCAGCTCACCCGCTGGGATCCGAAGCTGAGTATCACCGGCCTGCGCTTCTCCAATGTGATGGACCCGGAGGACTATGAGGAGTTCCCCGGCTTCGACGCCGACGCCAGGCTGCGCAAGTGGAACCTCTGGGGCTACATCGACGGCCGGGACGGCGCGCAGGCCGTGGCCCGCGCCCTCGAGCACGGCAGCCCGGGGTTCGAGGCGTTCATCATTGCCAACGCGGACACAGTGATGAGCCGCTCCAGCGCCAGCCTCGCCGCGGAGGTGTTCCCCGACGTGCCGGTGGCCAGGGAGCTTGGAGAGCACGAAACCCTGCTCTCAATCGACAAGGCCAAGCGGCTGCTGGGCTACGCCCCGGAGCACAGCTGGCGGAACTACCATCCGCTGCGCACCACTCCCACGGAGGACTGACGAGGCGTCCCATGCACTACCGCACCCTGGGCACCAGCGGAGCCGTCGTCTCCACCTATGCGCTGGGCACCATGACCTTCGGCGCCGAAGCCAGCGAGGAACAATCCCACGCGCTCCTGGATGACTACCTCGCGGCTGGAGGCAACTTCATCGACACGGCCGATGCCTACTCCGCGGGGGTCTCGGAGGAGATCATCGGGCGCTGGCTCGCCGCGCGCCCGGAGGCCCGGGACCGCGTGGTGCTCGCCACCAAGGGACGCTTCCCGACCGGCAAGGCTCCGAACGACGTCGGCACCTCCCGCCGGCACCTGACCCGCGCGCTGGATGATTCGCTGCGCCGCCTCGGCGTGGAGCAGATCGACCTTTACCAGCTGCATGCCTGGGATCCCATCACGCCGCTGGAGGAATCCCTGCGCTTCCTGCACGACGCCGTCTGCAGCGGGAAAATCGCCTACTACGGCATCTCGAATTTCCTGGGCTGGCAGCTGACAAAGGCCGTCCACGTGGCCCGTGCCCACGGCTGGAGCGGGCCTGTGACGCTGCAGCCGCAGTACAGCCTGCTGGTCCGCGAGATCGAGTCCGAGATTGTTCCGGCCTCGCTCGACGCCGGGATCGGGCTGCTGCCCTGGTCGCCGCTGGGCGGGGGCTGGCTCTCCGGCAAATACAGGCGGGACCAGCGGCCCGCCGGAGCCACCCGGCTGGGCGAAAACCCGGAGCGCGGCATGGAGGCGTGGAAAGCCAGGAACGCTGACCCGCGCACCTGGGAGATCGTGGAAGCGGTGCATGACATCGCCGGGCGGCATGAGGCAAGCGCCGCCCAGGTGTCCCTGGCCTGGCTGGCGGAGCAGCCGGCCGTGACCTCGGTGATCCTGGGCGCCCGCAGCACGGCACAGCTCGCCGACAACCTCGCTGCCGCGGACCTCCTGCTGACCGAGGAAGAGCTGATGCGGCTCACCGAGGTAAGCCGGCCGCGGGTCGGGGTCTACCCGTACGGGCCGCTGGCCCAGGAGCAGCGGAGCCGGAAGATCACCGGCGGCCGCTAACAAGGCAACGCGGGGTCAATTCGCGCCTATCCCACCGCCGGGAATGGGCGCGAAGTGACCCCGCGTTGTGTCTCGTTGGCGGATTCGGGCAGGGTCACGGCGGCGGACGCAGGATCCTGTGCGGGGACGGGCACTGCGGGCTGCTGGTGCCTGGACCAGATGTCGCCCATCTCCTCCGTGGACTGCTCCACGATCCGGCTCATCGCGGCGTGGGCCGCGTACGCCTCGCCGCGCTGGATGGCGCTGGCCACATCCACGTGCAGCTGAAGCGCCTCATGATCCGGCAGGTGCGGCATCAGCCCGTGCTCGGTACGCCCGGTCAGGACCTCGGTGACGAGGTTATGCAGCTGGGCAAACATCGGATTCCCGGAGGCCTTGAGCACCGCGGCGTGGAACTGGATGTCCAGCCGGAGGAATTCGTCGTTCTCCCCGCGCTGGCCCGCCGCCCAGAGCCGCGCGGCCTGGGCGACAAGGTCGCTGCCGGCGTCCCAGGAGGCGCGCTCGGCGGCGAGACGGGCGGCCTGCGGTTCGATGGCGCCGCGGAGTTCGTTGAGTGCCTGCAGCTGCTCCAGCCGCTTGGAGGACGCGAGCCGCCAGCGGATCACCTGCGGATCGTAGGCATTCCAGGACTCCTCCGGCTGCACCACCGTGCCCAGCCGGCGTCGCGATTCCAGCATGCCCTTGGAGGAGAGCACCCGGGCGGCTTCCCGGACCACCGAACGGGACACCCCGTGCTGCGCCTCAAGTTCATCCAGGCGCAGGATCGAGTGTGGTGCCAGTGTCCCCTCGGCAATGGAGAGTCCCAGGTTTTGGACCAACACATAATGCAGGTCAGCCGCGGACTCCGCCTTTGGGGTTTTCATAAATAAATCATACGGGTGGTGCGCAAGGGGTTGTTTAAGTCTGCTTTATTTATCTATGCTCTCTTCCAGAGCAGATGTAACGATGCATTTGCAGCCGGCTGGACAGTGCGCCCAGCCCCACTCAGAACCAAGGGAGTCGTAATGAAGCGACGTTCGATCATGCAGTACGCGGCAGCCGCCGCGGTCCTGTCGCTGGGCCTCACCGCCTGCGGCGGCGCCAGCGGCAGCAGCGATGCCAAAGCCGCCGGCACCGTCCGGGTCACCCTCGCCAACCACGTCTGGACCGAAGGCATCAAGGCCGCCATTCCGGAATTCGAGAAGTCCAGCGGCCTCAAGGTCGAACTGACCCAGCTCGGCGAAGACCAGCTCTCGGACCAGTACAACGTCAAGCTCAACGCCGGCAGCGACGAGATCGACGTCATGATGTACCGCCCGCTGCAGGAAGGCAAGGCGTTCGCCAAGAACGGCTACCTCGCCGACCTGACGTCCAAGGTGTCCTCCGACTCCGGCTGGGACTGGAAGGACTACCAGGAGGGCCCGGTCAAGGCCACCACGGCTGACGGCAAGGTGGTCGGCGTGCCGATCATTACCGAACGCGAAGTGCTCTACTACCGCAAGGACCTGCTGAAGGCCGCCGGCCTTGAGGTTCCCAAGACCATGGAAGAGCTCGAAGCGGCGGCCAAGGCCATCAAGGCTTCCTCGCCGGACACCGCAGGCTTTGTGGCCCGTACCGGCAAGTCCGCCGCCGTCACCCAGTTCTCCAGCTTCCTGTTCAGCTTCGGCGGCGACTTCACGGATGCCAGCGGCAAGTCCGCCATCAACTCTGACGCCGCCAAGGAAGCCTACGCCTACTACGGCGGCCTGATCCGGAACTACGGCCCGGCGAACGTCAGCACCGACATGAGCTGGCCCGAGGCGATGGCAATCTTCACCCAGGGCAAGGCTGCCTTCTACACCGAAGCCGACTCGCTCTACAAGAACGCCACCGATCCGGCCAAGTCCAAGGTCGCCGACACGGTCGGCTTCGCCGCCCTGCCCGCCGGCCCGGCCGGCTCCAAACCGTACAACATCCCGTCGTGGGGCCTGGCCGTCAACGAGGCCTCGGGCAACCAGGACAACGCCTGGAAGTTCATCCAGTGGGCCACCAGCAAGGAGCGCACCCTGGAGGCCCAGAAGGCCGGTGTCCCCGGACCCCGTGCCTCCGTCTGGTCTGACCCCGACGGCACCTCCACCTACCCGAAGGACCTGGCCGAGGCCATCGCCGCCAGCGCCGAGAACGGCGTCGGCCACGACCGTCCCGAGGTTGTCACGGTCGGCAAGGCCCGCGAAATCGTGGGTGGCCCGATCGTTGCGACCATCACCGGCGAAGACGCGTCCGCCGCCGCCGACACGGCCCACGAGGCCTTCCAGAAGTTCCTGGACAGCGAAAAGAAGTAGCTCGCCCGGCGCACCACGCGCCAGTGCCACTCAACAGCCGGTGGGGCGGCGGCCCAGCCGCCGCCCCACCGGCCAGCTCGTCACTTCACCCCCGACTCCT
>DATITT010000065.1:0-3478 GCA_035467435.1 Arthrobacter sp.
AGGAACGGCCCTGGCGCGGGTGCCCGGAAGCGTACTTTGTAGCAGCCGCCGTCCCTCTGCGCCCCGGCAATCCTCCCGCTTCGCGGCTGCGGCGCGGGCTGCGATAAACTGGGAGCCTTGGGTGTTCCGTCGGCTGCCCGTCGCCGCGCCCCAGCCATCCTTCACAGCAGTCCCGCACAGCCCTTATGCAGAACAACCCGCGATCCCACCGGGCCAGCCGGATCCCCGCAAACCCGGGAGCGCAACCATTCAACGCCGCAGCGAAAGTAGCACCGTGTCCCAAGAAGTCCTTAGCCCCGCCCGAGTCCAGGAGATTCACAAACAGGCTGCCCGGCGTCGGACTTTCGCGGTCATTTCACACCCCGACGCCGGCAAGTCCACACTGACCGAGGCGCTCGCGCTGCACGCAAAGGTGATCGGCACAGCCGGCGCCTCCAGCGGCAAGGCCAACCGCAAGGACACGGTCTCGGACTGGATGCAGATGGAAAAGGACCGCGGCATCTCGATCAGCTCCGCGGCACTGCAGTTCTCGTACCGGGACACCGTGATCAACCTGCTGGATACCCCCGGCCACGCGGACTTCTCCGAGGACACCTACCGTGTTCTCGCCGCCGTCGACTGCGCCGTGATGCTCGTCGACGCCGCCAAGGGCCTGGAAACCCAGACCATGAAGCTCTTCGAGGTCTGCAAGCAGCGCAACCTGCCCATCATCACTGTGATCAACAAGTGGGACCGGCCAGGCCTGGACACCCTGGCCCTCATGGACGAGATCACCGAGCGCACCGGCCTCCAGCCGATGCCGCTGACCTGGGCCGTCGGCATCTCCGGTGACTTCCGCGGCGTCTGGGACCTGCGCAATGACCGCTTCGCGCAGTTCAAGCGCAACAACGCCGGCGCCAACATCGCCCTCACCGAATACTTCACGCCGGAAGAGGCCGCCGCCAGCCAGGGCGACGACTGGTCCAACGCCGTCGACGAGGCCGGGCTCGTCATCGAGTCCAACCTCGAGTTCGACGTCGACGCCTTCCACGCCGGCAAGGCGACGCCGATCCTCTTCAGCTCCGCCGCCCTGAACTTCGGCGTGAAAGAGATCCTCGACGCCCTCGTGGACTTCGCCCCGCCGGCTGCCCCCCGGCCCGACATCGACGGCGCCCCCCGGCCCGTCGATGCGCCCTTCTCAGGATTCGTCTTCAAGGTCCAGGCCGGCATGAACAAGGCACACCGCGACCACGTCGCCTTCATCCGGGTCTGCTCCGGCATCTTCGAACGAGGCATGGTGGTGACCCAGGGCCGCACGGGCAAGTCCTTCGCCACCAAGTACGCCCAGCAGGTATTCGGCCGGGAACGCGAGGTCATTGACGAAGCCTTCCCCGGGGATGTTGTCGGCCTCGTCAACGCCTCCTCGCTGCGGGTCGGCGACAGCCTCTTTGTTGAGGAGCCGGTGGAGTTCCCCGCCATCCCGCTGTTCGCGCCGGAGCATTTCCAAGTGGCACGCTCCAAGGACCCCAGCCGTTTCAAGCAGTTCCGCCGCGGTATCGAGCAGCTGGAGCACGAGGGCGTCATCCAGGTGCTCCGCTCGGACCTCCGCGGCGACCAGGCCCCGGTGCTGGCAGCCGTCGGTCCCATGCAGTTCGAAGTGGTGGAGGACCGCATGGCACACGATTTCAGCGCGCCGATGCGCCTGGAGCGCCTGCCGTATTCCATTGCCAGGATTTCGACGGCGGACGCCATGCCGGCGCTGGCCAACGTGCCGGGCGCCGAGGTCCTGCTGCGCTCCGACGGCGAATACCTCGCCCTGTTCAATGACGTGTGGGCCCTGCGCCGGATCGAGAAGAACCACCCGGACCTGACGCTGCTTCCGATCGGCACGCACAACCCCGCCAAGTAGCGCCCGGCGCCGGGTCAGGGGCGGGGAAATCGATCGCCCGCCTGTCTTCCTGAACCTGGAAACCGCGGTATCATAAGTAACCTTGCTAATTCTGCGGGAGCCGGATTTACTCTCATGCCGGTATTGGACTGATCTGCCGGGCGCCATGGGCGGACCCCGCTATAAGGGACAACGAACACTCCTTGACTGAGCTCATTTCACGACCGGCACGTTCCCTGCCGGCCACCCCGAAGCAGCGCCTGGAATCCGGCTACCTGCTGAGCGGCCGGTACCGGATCGCCGACCTTATTGGCCGGGGCAGCCAATCCACCGTGTTCCGGGCCTACGACGAACTCCTGCAACGCGAGGTCGCGGTCAAGCTCTTCCGTAACGCCGCGGACGATCTTGAACAGACCCGCCGGCAGGGCGAGGAAATCCGCATCCTGGCCGGCATGGGCCACCACGCCCTCGTGACGCTCTTCGACGCGGGCGCCGACCTGAGCGACCCGACCGACCGGCTCACCTACCTGGTGACGGAACTGGTACGCGGGCAGGACCTGCGCCACCGCGTCGCCCAGGGCCCGCTCTCCGCGGCGCACATGGCCTACATCGGCTATGACCTGGCGGACGGGCTTTCCTACATCCACCACCACGGCATCGTGCACCGGGACGTCAAGCCCGCGAACATCCTGCTCGTGGACTACAGCAACGATGACCGGCGCCCGCGGGCCAAGCTCACCGATTTCGGCGTGGCCGTGGTCACCCGCGTCGGCCCGGTGTCGGGCGACGGCGGGACGTCCGGGACACCGGCCTACCTCAGTCCCGAGCAGGCGGCCGGCGAACCGGTCGGCCCGCTCAGCGACGTGTATTCACTTGGACTGGTGCTGCTTGAGGGACTGACCGGAAAAATGGTGTACCCCGGCGCTCCCATCCAGTCCGCCGTCGCGCGGCTGCTCAACGACCCCCAGATCCCTGAGGAGCTGGCGCCCATGTGGGTTGCGCTGCTGTCCTCCATGCTGGCCCGCGACCCGGAGCGGCGCCCGCCGGCCCGGGAGGTGTCCCTGGCCCTGCGCCGGGAAGTCGTCAACAGCGCAGCGCGCCACCGCATGGACCCTGCCCCGACGCCCTCGGACGAGGAAGTCCGGATGCGCGCGGTCGAACGATACCGGATCCTTGACACCCCGGCGGACGGCGCCTTCGACCGGATAGCGGGCCTCGCGGCGCGGATGTTCTCGGTACCTGTGGCGATCGTCAGCGTGGTGGACCATGACCGGATCTGGTTCAAGTCCCACTACGGCACCGAGGTCACGCAGATCGGCCGCGACCCGGGGCTGTGCGCCTCCGCGATCCTGCAGGATGAAGCCTGGATCATTAAGGACGCTGCCCGGGATCCCCGCACCCTCGCCAATCCGCTGGTGGCAGGCGAGTTCGGCCTGCAGTTTTACGCCGGGGTCCCGCTGCGCACGCCGGACGGCTACAACCTGGGCACGTTCTGCATCCTGGACAGGGAGCCGCGGGAGTTCAGCGCCGACGACACCCGGGCGCTGCAGGACCTGGCCGCGATCGTGATGAACGACCTTGAGCTGCGGCTGCAGAGCCGGGAAGTAGTTA
>DATITT010000066.1:0-18950 GCA_035467435.1 Arthrobacter sp.
CACCCACAGCAACGGCGCCGGGCTCTGCGAAGCCTGCAACCACACCAAAGAAACCCCCGGCTGGTCCTCCAGACCGCGCCCCGGACCCAGACACACCCTCGAAGTCACCACCCCCACCGGCCACAGCCACCACTCCACCGCACCACCCCTGCCAGGAACGGACCCCGTCACCACAGGGCCGGCGGCCAGCCGACACCAGCGGCGGGAAAGAGCCAGGGTCCTCGCCCGCGCCCGGCACCACCGCCGGCCCGCAGCCTGAACGAACGCTGTTCGCCTGAACAATCACCCGGGGGGCGCCGCCGCCCCGCCCGGATGGTGCAGACGCCGGCCTCCGCCTAGTCCGCGGCGGTGCCGCCTGAGCCCGCGCACCAGCAGCCGCTCCGTGAGTACTGTCACCTGTTCCGGCGCCGCCTTGATCGTCAGCGACTTGGGCGCCACGATCACCACAACCGCGGTGACGTCGACGGCGTCGCCCGCCGCCGCGCCAAGGAGCCTGGCCGCCCTTGCCGCTTATGGGCCGCACTGTAAAGATGGCGCGTTTTCTTGCCTCCCACCATGAGCGTTTTCCCGGCCACCCAGACGGGCTGGCCCGGGTGGTTCTTCGTGTTGATGGTGAATACCCGGCCGGGCCCACCAGCACGTGATCAATATCAGCCGAACCCGTCCCGACCGGCACAGCATGCAGCACCAGCCAGTCCGGACCCAGCCCCGCCAGAAGCCGGCCGACCGCAATCTCCCCCACGGCGGCCCGGTACCAGGGCCAGGTTTCCTCGTTCAGCGGGCTGACACCAAAGATGCGCTGAAGGGTGCAACGTCGTCGCTCCAATGCCTGAAGCGCCAGCAGCTCCTCCATCACGGCCTGGGCCGGGACCCGTGCCGCCAACAGCGCGGGTGCGGGACCGGCGGTCATAAGGAGGGCTCTGAGTGGCGTCGCGTGGGAGAGATCCTAAGCGTGGCAGTCCCTGCGTCACGGCGCCGAGCGTCCTCTTGCCGAAAACTTGCGGAACGCTTGCCTAATCCTTGCCCCGGGCCCGAAGCTTCTGGCTGGACTCGGGGCGCTACTGCCCGGGTGCCCGGTAGCTCGGTGTTTTCTTTGCCGCGTCGTCAAGATCCGCCAGCGTCAGGAGTGGTTTCAGACGCACGTTCACGGATCCCGTTGAATTGATCATGAGCGATAGCGCGGCGGCGTCTGAGGGCGCCGGGACTTCGATGACCCCCAGCACGTCGGTCTCCCCGAAGGCGTAGTAGAAAGATTCGAGCGAGCCTCCGACGGACTTGAGGGCTTCGACGAGCGCGTCACGGCGCTTGGTTCCCCCTTCGCGCATGAGGCCTTTGATGCCCTCGCCCACGTAGTTCGCTTCGAACAGATATTTGGCCATGGTCTTTCCCGTCCCGTGATGTCCAGGACCCGGGCATCCGTAGGTATGTCCAGGACTCAGAGGGCGGGTCCCGGAGTTGGTCCCCAGAGCGGGGCTGTGGCCACATCGTAGGCCCTCCCCCACACCCTGACAACGGGTTGTGGAAGTGTCCGGGCCTTCAGGTGAGCCGTTGGCGCCGGCGGTCCGTACCTCAGGAGGCCTTTGGCCGGACGACGAGGACGGGACACGGTGCATGAGTGATGATCTGGGTGGCCGCCGACCCCAGGTGCAGGCCGGTAAATCCGCCGTGCCCGCGGGCGCCAACGACGACGAGGTCTGCCTCCTTGGCTGCGTCGATAATTGCCGACGCCGCCGAATCACTGTGCACGACCTGCCCGGTGGCGGCCACGCCCCCGCTTTCAGCGGTTTTCAGGGCATCGGCCTGGACCGTCTCGGCGATTTGTTGCGGGGAATCCTCCGTCACGATTTCGCCGGCGGCCGTTTCCAGTACTGCCGGAAACCAGGACAGCGCCGGTTTGCTCCAAGCCGTGACCAGACGGATTTGGCCGTTGCGCTGCCGGGCCTCGTCCATGGCCCACCTCAGTGCATTCTGAGAGTTCTTGGAGCCGTCGAAACCAACCACAATCACAAAAGAGCCTGTACTGGTCATTGTCTTTCCGATCCCTAGCCTCGGTGGGCAGCCTGGATCTTTCAGTCTCGATGACCGCGAAAGTCAGTGTCAAGGTCCGTGCAAACGCAATGGATGATCGTCGGGTTCCAAGCAAAGACGAACGACGGACCCTATGACAACGCGCCCGGAGCCTCTAGTCTCTTGCCATGAGAGTTGGGGGCAGACGTCGGCGACGGAAGTCCGGCCGTCATTGGCCGGATTTCCCGGGTGGCGCGGCACCGAAGCGTGCGAGGCGCCCATGAAGACCGAGGCATCCCCGAGCCATGACAACTACGACTCTTTTATGGCCAGGTTGGAGGCTGCCACAACAAGCCTGAGCGCGCGTGCACGGGCGCTGGACAAGGCGGTGGCGGCCGTATCGCTGCTCTTGGAACCCTACGAATCCGCCGTCAAGAACTGGGAACGACGGCGGCTCCACGTCAGCGGGCAACTCGCCGGGCACTCCGGGTCGCCGCAGTCGTACAGCGCGCTGAGCGAACTCTATGACGTGGCCGTCAACATGGAAGCGATGTTCCGGGACCGCGCCCAGCGCATCATAGAAAAGTTGGCGGTAATGCAGGGTCGTCGCGAGGACATCGACAAGGCCCTGCTGGAACTGGAGCTGAGCACACTCAAACTGAACTCGTCCCGGATGCTTTCACGGGACCGCGAAAAACTCAGCGCGGTCTTTTCTGCACTCGCCGGTTCAACCGTGGCCGCCTCAGCCCTTCCGGACCGGGGTCTGCTGAGCGATCTCAAGGAAGCGCGCAAGGCAGTCAGGCTGGCTGAAGCGCTGATGGAAGTCAAGGGGTACTAATCATGGACAAGTTCCTGCCCAATCCGTCCCGCCAGGGCACTGTCGCTCTTGTCCGTTGGTCAAAGAAACCCGGCGAAAATCCCGTGGTCGGGTTTGTGATGTTCAGCGTCTTCGCTTTGATCCTCTGCCTCATCCTGATGATCTTCATTTCCGGCCTGAGGAGTTTCGGGGCCGTTGTGTTGTTCACGGTCACCGTCGCGGCGATGCTGACGGGTCCTGCGGTCTCGCGTCAGAGGGCGTTCATGACGGGGCTGACCCAACGGGTGAACGCCACCATCGCCGAGGTGACGGGCACTGTTGGCGACCAGCTGTCGGTCAAGGAATTCCGGCGGATGATCCGGAGCGGCGAGCCGCTCTCGCTCCTCGTCGGCGGCGTGCCCGGGTTGAATCTGCACGTGGAACGTGTTGCCCCGGGGGAGGCGAATGCGCCGGAGAAATGGTTCGCAGTGTTCACCGTGGTCCCCCCGGAAATCGGGACCGCCAGTTTCGACCGGCTGCTAGCTGCGGCTAGCGGCGCGCACCCCGGTACCGCCAGCACTGACGGTTCCTAGACTGCGGGCTCGCGGTTCAAGCCCCTGGCGTACGCGGCCTGCCCCGCGTGCTGGAGGCAATCGGCAATCGTGCTGACCAGCCGCACCCCGAGCGTGACGTGCGGATCCCAACGGGTGTCGACGATGCCGTCAAAGTCCACCTCGCCAAGGCCCGTCAGGAACGCCACGGTCTGCCGGTGAACGGCGTCGTAGTAGTCGAGCAGAAGCTCCGGCGGCGCCTTCACGGCGTCGACCTGGCTGCTCGAGTGGCCGTACCCGGTGTCGCGTCCGGAGAGCGGCAAGTCGAATCGGCCGGCAAACCCCTGCGAAGTCCAGACCTGTTCCAGGCCCGCGGCCGAGGCCAGCTGCGCGTCCTCGACCCGGCTGAGGTGCCAGATCAGCCACGCGACCGAGTTACCGTTCCCGGCGGGCCGGCGGACGAGCGGCTCGTTGTCGACCCCTTCGAGAGTTGCGGCCACGCTCTCGCGGATCCGGGTGAAGGCGTCGAGCAGCAATTCGTTGGATTTCATCGAGTCCCCTCACGGTGCATTTTCGGTGAGCCCCCATGCTTGCATGGATGCAGCACCACGAGATAGGGCGCTCCCGGGCTTGGTGGATCCGGAAATTGACCCTTCCCGGCTCGTGTCACGGCTTCGGCGACGGCTTGAGCACCATCGCCGAGCCGCCACCGCGCCTCACGGGCTCGGCAGCTGCGACCATGCGCCCGTCGGGCAGGAACTCGATGGCGGTCGCGGCCCCGATCTCGGCAGCCGAAGTGAACGCGTCACCCGACGCCGTGAACTGATGGCCGTACGGCGAGAGCCCGCTCCCGTACGCCTCGATGAATTCGGGCTCGGCGGTGACGTTGGCCGTGTTCCGTTGTGAGGCACGCGGTGCCGCGATGGCCTCCGAGATGGTCATGCCCAGGTCCACCCGGTTCAGGATCGTCTGCAGGACGGTGGTGATGATGGTCGATCCACCGGGCGAGCCGAGTGCGAGGAACGGCTTGTCATCCTTGAGGACGAGGGTGGGCGACATGGACGAGCGCGGGCGTTTCCCCGGCTCGATCCGGTTCGGGTCGGCCTCGTTGTACACGGTCGAGAAGTCGGTGAGCTCGTTGTTGAGCAAAAAGCCGCGGCCGGGAACTACGATGCCGGACCCGCCGGTCTGCTCGATCGTGAGCGTGTACTCGGCCACGTTGCCCCACTTGTCCGCGACTGTCAGGTTCGTCGTCGAAATGTTCTCGGTGTCCTTCTCGTCCACGGCCGGTGCGGCCGTAGCGGGGCACACGCCGTCGTACGAGGAGACGTCCCCCGGCAGGACGGGCTTCACAGCGGCGGTCAGCGGGTCGATCTGGCAGGCGCGTTCCTTGCCGAACAGCGGGTCGGTGAGCGCGGCGGTGGGGACGTCGCCAAATGCCGGGTCCCCCACGTAGTTGCCCCGGTCCGCGAAGGCAACTACGCTCGCCTCAAGGTAGTGGTGCAGTGCGCCGGGCGTGGACATCCCGGACAGGTCGAACGTGTCCAGGATGTTCAGCGCCTCGCCGGTTGTGGTGCCGCCGCTGCTGGACGGCGCCATGCCATAGACGTCCAGGTCGCGGTACTCCACTTTCGTCGGCGCCTGATCCAGGGCACGGTATGCGGCGAGATCCGCCGTCGTCAGATGGCCGACCGGGACGGGCAGTGTGGTGCCGGCAGTCTTGGGCGGAGCCTGGACAGTCGCCGCGATCTCGGCTGCAAGCGGGCCCTTGTAGAAGCCGCGTGTGCCCTTCTTTGCGAGGAGGCGGTAGGTCTCGGCGAGATCATGGTTCTGGAAGACACTTCCGACGGCGGGGGCATCCCCGTCCGGGAGGAAAAGGCTGCTCGTCGAGGTGAACGCCTCGAAGCGGAGCTTGTTGTCGAGGGTCTGCTGGCGGAACGTCTCGTCGACCACGAAGCCGCGGGTGGCCACCTTGATGGCGGGTTTGAGGGCTTCGCGGAGGCTCACAGAGCCCCACCGGTCGAGGGCCCGTTCCCAAGTGGCCGGGGTGCCGGGAACGCCGACGGCGACGCCACTCGTGACGAGTTCGGGGGTGAAGGGGTAGGGCTTTCCGGTCGCTTTGTCGATGAACGCGTCCCGCGGGATGTCCGCCGGCGCGGTCTCACGGCCGTCGATCGTGCCCACCTCGCCGGTCTCCGCGTCGTAGAACACGAAGTAGCCGCCACCGCCGATCCCGGCGCTGTACGGCTCGGTCACGCCGAGCATCGCGGCTGCGGCGACGGCGGCGTCGGCCGCGTTGCCGCCCTTGCGGAGCACCCCGATGGCGGCAGCGGAGGCCTCCGGGTCCACGGTGCTCACGGCGCCGCCGTACCCGGTGGCGGTCGCGGTCTTGACCGTCTCCCGCGGATCGGCGAAGGCGGGGCTGGCGACGGCGCCACCCGTCACGCTCAGAGCCAAAGCCGCCGTGATGGCAAGCAGCCGACGTGTCTTGTCTGCCATGATCGCTCCCGAGGGTTTGTGATGCGTATTGACACCTTCCGTCACGGTACTACTCGGTAGTGCGCCACTCAACCCTTCCTGCATGGGGATGAGGGTGAGAACGGCGGGACCATCCTTTGCGGATGAGGTGCCGGCTGGCGGGACGCCCCTATGGTCAAAAGATGGCTCGACCCGGATCGCGACTGGCCAAGGCCCTCCGAGGGGTCCTCGGATACTTGACGGTGAGCGTGATCTGCGGCATTCTCGTCGCCAGCCTCGTGGTCCCCGCCGTCGCCGGGGCCGGTGCTGCCCTCCGGGAATCGGTCGGGTTCTTCAACGGCCTCCCCGCGGAACTGACGGTCGATCCGCCGTCGGAATCAACCAGGCTCCTGACCGCTGACGGGAAGACGATTGCCACCTTTTACGCCGAGAACCGGGTGAACGTCAGCCTGGACCAGATGTCCCCCCACATCAAGGACGCGATTGTCGCCATCGAGGACCGCCGCTTCCACGAGCACGCGGGTATCGACGCCCAGGGAATTCTTCGGGCGCTGGCGTCCAACCTGACCAGCGGCGGGAGGCAGGGCGCCTCCACCCTGACCCAGCAGTATGTCACCAACGTTCTCAACGAGTCCCTGGTGTCGGCGGACAAAGGCGACCGGACTGTCCTCAACGGGCAGAAGAGCGTCGGCGACAAAGTGCGCGAAATGCGGCTCGCGCTCGAACTGGAGAAGAAATACACCAAAGACCAGATCCTTGAGGGCTACCTCAACATCGTGTTCTTCAGCCGGGACGCCTACGGCATTGAAGCCGCGTCGCGCCACTTCTTCAGCACCACAGCCAAGGACCTGACCCTGCCGCAGGCCGCCCTTCTCGCCGGCCTGGTGAAAAGCCCCAGCTTCTACAATCCCGCCGCCTATCCCGAGAACGCCATCCAGCGGCGCAACGACGTCCTCGACGCGATGCTCGACCTCGGCCGGATCTCCCAAGCGGAGCACGACGCCGCCGCGGCCACCGGGGTGGACCTCACCCTCAACCCGGGGAAACAGGGATGCGCCGGCGCGGAAATGGCACCGTACTTCTGCGACTACGTTTCGCACCTCATCCTCAACAACCCGGCCTACGGCGTCGACCTCGCGTCCCGGGTGAGAAAGCTGTTCCGCGGAGGCCTGACCATCACCACCACGCTGGACAGCCGGCTGCAGCAGGCCGCGCAGGCACAGGTTGACGCCACAGCCGGGGCCAACCCGGACAAGTGGGGCGCATCAATGGTCTCCGTCGGGCCGGGGACGGGAAAGGTCCTCGCGATGGCCCAAAACACCGTGTTTCTCCCCGAGGACGGAAAATTCGATACCCAGTTGAATTTTAATGTCGATTCCAAGGACGCTGACGGCAATGACCTGAACGGCGCCGGCGGGTTCGAGCCCGGGTCCACCATGAAGCCGTTCACCCTGGCGGAATGGCTGAGGGAGGGCAAGTCCCTGGCCGACACCGTGGATGCCTCCCGGCGGACCTATCCCCTTGATTTCAGGTGGAAATCCAGCTGCGGCAAGGTGCTCGGCGCCTACAACACAAGGGAAAAGAACCGTGGCGCGGCGGACGACCTGCAGAACAACGACGCCGGCTACTACCGCACAATGCGCGTCGACTACGGGCTGTACAACTCCATCAACACGGCAACTTTCGCGGAGGCCGCCCAGCTGGACTTCTGCGGCATCCAGAAGATGGTGGACGCCGCCGGAATCCACAGCGGCCTGGATAACGCGCAGGTCAACATGCATCAGCTCGGCAACCTGCTGGGGGCGATCGGGGTGGCGCCGCTGGTGCTGGCCAATGCCTTCGCCACGTTCGCCAATGACGGGAAGTACTGCGAGCCGGTCGCCATCGTGGAAGTGACCGATGCTGCGGGACAGCAGCTGCCGGCCCAGACCAAGTCCTGCCGCGACGCCATCACGCCCGACGTTGCCCGGGGCGTGAACTCCGTGCTGCAGGACGTGCTGAAAAAGGGCTCCGGGGTGTACATCAAACCCAAGGTCCACACCCGTTTCCCGGTCGCGGCCAAGACCGGGACCTCCAACTCCAACGGCGCCACCTGGGTGGTCGGCTACACCAGCGGCCTGGCCACCGCGTCCTTCTTCGGAGACGCCCTGGAAGGCCAGAAGCGGCCCGGCCAGAACATCACCGTCAACGGCAAGTTCTACAAAAGCATCGACGGCTACATGCTGGCCGGCCCGCAGTGGGCGAACTACATGACCGAAGTCGGCGGACTCTATCCCGCGGAGGCCTTCCCGGCGCCGCCCGAGTCAATGACAAAGAAGAAGTCCGATCGAAAAGATAGTGACCGCCGGAATCCGGGTCGACGGGATTCGGGTCGGGGGGATTCGGGTCGGGGCTGAGCGGCGGGCGGGCAGCAGATCCGGGGGCCCACCCCGGGACGTGCTGCAGCGGCCCCTCTGTTGGGAGAAATTTACCCATCCGTGGCGGGGCCAGTAGTCTGGAAGTGGTCAAGCAGCGGCCACCCGTGACTCGTGGAGAGATAGTGTCTATGACAGCCAAGCTGAACTTCACCGCTGCCGTGAACACGGATTCCGGCAACAGCAACCTCCCCCCTCCCGAGACTCTCATCGTTTTCAATAACGATGTTCTGCGGCCAGGATCCAGCCGGTCCTCCCCCTTTCAGGAGGTGGCGGTTTGACGATCTACCGCCAGGTTCCCCAAGGGCTCCCTTCCTCTCAGATCTTCGGCACATTCCGGCGCTGGCCGCTGGTGCCCTCCGCCGAGCTTCTTCGGCTCCAGGCCACGCTCACGCAGTGTGTGGAGCTCGCCGGGCCCGAGGCTGCCCACGACCTGCTGACGCTCGTCACGCAGGAACTCCAGCTGCGAAGCGCGGAGGAGCCCACGGATCCCCGCAGACTGTCCGGCCCCGCGGGCCCGCCCCCGGACCGCCCGGTGACCCGCGGGACCACTGGTAGGAACGGCCGGTCCCGGTACGACCAGGCGGGCCCGACCTCCGGGAAGGCCCGGGCTCCACAGAACCGGGCAAGCGAAAGCTGACGCCCGCCAACGGCGGTCGTCAGAAATTGATGTCAGCGAGGTTCTCGTTGGCCTGGCCGAGGCCGAGGTCATCCAGCACCCAGTCGTCGTCAAAGACATCCGCAATGCAGCGGATCAGCGCCGGCGGCACCCGGAAATGCGTGTCGATGGTCAGCAGACCCAGCTCCGCAAGGTCCTCCATGCGCCTCACAGCCACCTTGGTCAAGAGACCGACCATTTCCGTTTCCTCTGCCAGCGCATTGTCCGGGGCGGCCAGGGCGAAATCCGCCGCCGGCGGATCTGCGGTGGACGCCGCCATGAGGATCGATGCCTGCAACCCGGAAAGCGATTTCTCCCAGGGCTGCGCCGGATCGTAATTGAGCACCGCGGCCACCAGGAACTGGTCAACGAAGAACACCAGTTCATCCAGACGCTTGGTCGTCTCGCTGGCCAGGAAGTCTCCGGACTCCGCGGAGGGCACCACTTTCGTCGACGTGATCGTGATGAGCTCGGCCGATTCGAGGGCAGCCCAAATATCGGCCAGCAGCGGCACGTCGTACATGCTGCGGACGGTCGGCACGGGATCCGCCTCTCCGGCGGTGCCGGGCAGCGGGGAGCCTGCGCCCTTAGTGCCGCCCTTGACGGTGACGCCGACGCAGGCGGCCGCCGCTTCAATGTCACGCTGGCGGAGCCCGCCGGTTGCCGTGACGGGCTTACCCTCGCCGATCCACTGGAGCAAAGCCGTGGCCCGCTGGATCAGCGGCAGCCGGGAGAGGGCCTCCAGCGCCTCCTCAACGGGAATGTCCGGCACGTCGATGAAGCCCCTGCCGCCGTCGTCGTCGTCCGCGGCGGTGTCGAGGAAGTCCAGGACTTCGGCCAGCTGATCGGCGGGGCCGCTCCACCGGCCGGTCTCCACGAGAAATTCGACGAAGGCGCCGACGGAGTGAATAACGAAGCTGGTGATCTCCAGGACACTCACCTCGCCGGGCGCGGCTCCTGTGATGGTGCTGGCGGCCTCTACGGCGGCAACGACTTCGTCCGCGACGGCGGCTGACAAGCCGGCAGGTTCAAAACTTGTCACGTCGGCCGCGGCCGTGCGTTCCATGTAGCGGCCCATAACTGCCCGAACCGGCACCAGGCTTTCCAGTGCGGCAGCCGCCGAGCCGGGTGAGACCTCCTCGAACCATCGGACAAATGCCGGCGTGAGCGCGTCCACCGCACGGTCGGCGCGGAAAGTGCTCAGGGATTGGGGTGCGGAAGCACGGGTACCGGGACCGCCCGTGCCCTTGCCCTTGTTCCGGTTACTGCCGCTCTTGCTCATGGTGCCCCGCCTGCTTTCGAACTTGATGTTACGACGACGCTACTCACCCTTCCGGCGGCATGCCAGTGCCGCGTGGAGTTGAAACGGACGCGCCGCAATGAGTGATCCAGCAGGACCGGCAACCGGTGTCCCTGTCAGTCATGGGTCTCGGCGGTCCTCCTTGGGGTCCTTCCGGGTTACATGATTGTTGTGCCGCGGCGGTGTTCTATGGCGAGGATGGTGATGTCGACCGTGCCGGGGGTAAGGCCGGTGTGGCTGATGCTTTCACGCACGCGTTGTTGAACGCTTTCGGCGACGTCAAGGGCGGTGTAGGCGATGTCGGTGGCGATATCGAGGTGGACGCGTGCGGTGCCGTCGCTGATTGTGGCGGTGACGCCGTCGTGCCGGAAGGTGCTGTTTTGACTGCCGGGATTGCGGAGGTTTTGCAGGGCGGGACCCAGCCGGGCCAGGAAGCTTTGGATGGTGGGTTCAAGCCTGAGGACCCCGGGTGTTTCCAGTGTGGTGCGGGCGGCGATGGAGGCGATGAGCTCGCTGGTGATGATGGAGCCTTGGAGGGGTTGGTCAGACATCGTAAAGGTCCTCCACGGTGATGTTGACGGTTCCGGCCCCAATACCGACGCCGGCCGGAATTGCGTTGCTGATCTCGTGTCGCAGCGCCTCCGCCACTAGCGGGATGACGATGCCCGGGGCGGCGGCAACCCGAAGATTGACAATGAGGCGCGGACCGGCGTTGGTGGCGGTACCGGTGGTTCCGGACGGGTCGTCTTCACCGGCGAGGCTGGCGGCGGCCGAGCGTATTTCTATGCGGCAGCGTCGTGAGTGGACACCGGGGATCGCTGCCGCCGCGAACCGGATGACGGAGCTCAGTGCCTGTTCGCTGATCTCCGTGGTGCCGTTGTCTGCGCTGCGCAGGAGGATTCTGCTGCCGCGGCGGACTTCCGCGCGGGCCACATCCATAATGGCGTTCCTGATCCCGGGACGGGGTTTCAGCGCGGGACTGTGAAGGTCGCTGTCGCGCAGTGAACGGGTTGCTTCACTGAGTCTTTGCAGCTGGTTTCTGGCAGTTTGGCATTGTTCGCACTGTTCTTCGTGTGCGGTGGGAGGCCGGTCGACGGTGGCCCAGATGCTGTCGACGCTGCGGCCGCAGCCGAGCCGGGGGATGTCATCTAACGCCATTGGCTCATCCCTTCTGCTACCTGGTGCCGCGCCCGGGCGAGTGTGCCGCGAACTGCTGTCGGGCTGATCTTCAGTGTGACACCAATCTCGGCGTAACTGCGTCCGTGCATTTCCCGCAGCAGCCAGCAGGCCCGTTGTGCCGGGGGGAGCGTATTGAGGAGTGCCGTCAGGCCATCCTGTTCGGCGGACCATTCAGCCTCGTGGGCCGGATCCCATCCAGCCGAGACCGAGCGGGCGCAGGCTTCCGGGATGGTGTCCATGTCGTCCGCGTCGATAATGTCCTCGGCATGGGCGGACCGCTTGCGCAGCAGGTCCAGGCACTTGTTCGTCGCCAGCCGGTAGATCCAACCACCGAAAGCATCGACATCAGCGAGCATCGGAAGGCGACGCCAACTCGTTATCAGAGTCTCCTGCACGATGTCTTCGGCATCGCCGCGGTCGTTGAGCATCCGATACGCCAGCCGAAAGAGTCTGTACTGATAGGTGAGAACCAGGTGTTCGAACGCTGCCAGGTCGCCGTCCTGGGCCCGGGCGACGATACTCCCCTCGTCCAGGTCCGGTTCGAAGCCGGGGCCATGATCATCCATGCATTGTCCATCCCGTCCTGTAACGCGCCGGACCCTGGCCCCAATATGCCACAGCCGGGCGACGCCAGGAACTGGACCGCGGTGCTTTTTTCCCCGTGGGGGAAATAATCTCCGCCGTCACGTGACGATTCCTGTCGAGCTTCGTCTCTATCGGTGTAAGCACGATCATCCGTCCCACGAGGAGATGTTTCCCATGACAGAGACACCCAAAACCCCCGGATCTTCCAGCGGCGTCATGACCACATCCGAGGAGAAGAAGCACAGCAGCGCGATGGAACAATCGAAGGCGAGGGACGCACTGCACACCGATCGCGGTGCCACCACGATCGAGGAACCCGTGGTGCAGAAGCTGGCGGGCATGGCCACCCGCGAGGTACCCGGCGTCCACGCCATGGGCAGTGCCGGCCGGCGCGCGTTCAGCGCCCTGACCGAACGCATTCCCGGTTCCCAGACCAATGTCAGCGGCGGCATCAGCGTGGAAAAGGGCGAACGCCAGACCGCGATCGATGTTTCCATCGTCATCGAGTACGGGTTCTCTGTGGTGGAGGTCAGCCAGGGTATCCGCCGCAACATCATCCAGTCCGTTGAGCGCGCCACCGGCCTGGAAGTGCTGGAGGTGAACATCAATGTCACCGATGTCCACCTGCCCGAAGAGGAGCATGACGTCCCGCAGGACCAGAAGACAGAACTTCAGTAACCGCCTGTCACAGTATCCCCGCCACGGGGAACGGGACGATGAGGAAAAGGATGGCTATGTCTACTACACGTTGGTGCCTGACGATCGGTCTGGTGCTGGGAATTGTTTTGGGCTTCGGCGGCTGGCTGGCGCTGCTGGCCGTGGTGATCCTCGGATTCATCGGTCTGGTGGTCGGTCGGGTCGCGGAAGGAAAACTCGATCTGCAGGCCCTGTTCGGTAAAGCATCGAGCCGATGACCCCGCAAGGAGCCCACGCGCTGCCCTATCCCGGGGTTGGGGACGCCGGCGGGGACTTCGGCGAGACGGGCACGCGGGGGCAGACCGTCCTGGCGGCCAGGGTGATCGAGAAAATTGCCGGCCAGGTCGCCAGCGACGAGTCATCCGCCGGCGGTTCCTCCGGAGGGTTTCTTGGCATCGGAACCCGTGCTGATCTCTCCGCCCGGCCCAAGGCGTCCGTGGAACTCTCCGGGAACATCGCGACCTTAAGCGTCGAGGTCGGGATGCAGTATCCGGTGCCGCTACGCCAGGCCACCGAGGAACTGCGCCGCCGGATCGCTACCAGGGTGACAGAGTTGACCGGAGTTGACATCCGGCAGGTCGACATCAGGATCTCCTGGCTGGCCACAGGCACCGACACCAACGGACGGAGGAAGCTGCTATGAGCCGGCACGACCAACGGTCCACGCGCCTGCGGCACCGGCCCAGCCGCGCCGTCCCGGCGCTCATCGTCGGATTCCTGCTTCTGGCCGCCGGCGTCGCCCTGGTCTGGCTGAGCATCACCCGGCTGGTCAACGGCACGTGGCCCACACTGCTGCAGGGACCGCGTGACTGGCTCCTCGCGCTGGCATGGAACGACCCCGTCGTATGGCAGATCGGGATAGCCGCCGTCGTGGCAGGGGTGATCCTGTTACTGTGCGCGATCATTCCCGGAGGGTTCAGCGCCCTCACCATCGATGGTTCCGGCGCCGACGCCGGAGATCAGGCGTCGGTGCAGCAGCAGGAAACAGTAATGACCCGCCGCGCCGTCGCCCACCTGGCCAAAGCCCGGTGCGTGCAGATCGACGGCGTCGGCTCGGCCTCTGCGACAGCCACCACCCGGCGCGTACACGTAAACGCGACGACTTTCCTGCACGAGCCCGGGGACCTGCGCACCAGGATCACCGACACTGTCCGGGCCCGACTGGAAGAAACAGGGCTCTCGCCGGTTCCGCAGGTTACCGCCACGGTCCGATCCAGAGACTAGGACCATTCGCGCACCCGCCCACCGCGACTAATTGAAGGATGGCTTCCGATGAGACAGACCGCAGGAACCATGAACCGGATCTGGCTGGCAATTCTCGGCATCCTTGTCCTGGCCGCCGGCACCGCACTGCTCCTGCAGGCCAGCGGGACACTGCATACTCTTCTGAACACCGCCCCCGCAGGGACGTCCGTCGTCACCGGTGATCTGCACGCGGTCTTCGCGCCGCCGTGGGTGGCCGCCATCATACTCATCAGCGGAGTCATCATCGGGATCCTGGGGCTGCTGTGGATCATCGCCCAGATCCCGAGGAAAAACTCGGCAGGCGCCTACCGCCTCCATGACGACGGAAGTCAGGGATTCACCCTCTGCGACCCGTCCGTCCTCGCCGCCGCCGTCGAAAAGCAAATCAATACCCTGCCCGGTGTCGTGACTTCCGCGGCCCTGCTGCGAGGAACAGCCAAGGCCCCCGACCTGACCCTGAAGGTGACAGTCAATGACAGGGCCGACGTCCGGGACGTCATCCACCGCATTCAAACATCCACCCTGCCGGAGCTCTCCAATGCCCTGGAAGCGCCCCTGCAGCGCAGCCGGCTGCAGATCGACATCAGCGGACGAACCCAAAGCACCGGAACCGTTGTGCAGTCCACGGGCACCGTCGTCTACTAGCAACTGGGTCGCGTTGCCCTGGTCCACCCTCCGACTGACTTCTCGGCCGCAGGCGAAATCGAGGCGTGGAGCGGGGTTCGACTGCGTCGAGATACCTGTCCGCCGCAGGTACATGCCATGGATGGGGACAAGAGACCATCGCCGCGCTTGGATAGCGGTCAACGTATACCGAACTTACACGCCCCGTTAAGGCGCAGTTCACGTTCGCGGGCTTCGATGGATTTGTAGGGAAGGGCAGATGCGCCGTGTCTGCGTCAGGGTGTTACCTGCGGGAGGAATCCTTAAGTGAAACTACGTTCCAGCTCCCACACCGGCCTTGCAGTTGCCGCGGCCGGCGCCATGCTACTAGTCGGCTGCGGCGGAGAGCCATCCGCCAACAACACCGGTACCGGCGGAACGGGTGCCGCTGTGAGCGGTACAGTTGCTGCCGACGGTTCATCCACCGTGGCCCCCCTTTCCGAGTCTGCGGCGACTTTGTTCCGTGCCAATAGCCCCGGCATCAACGTTACTGTCGCCACATCGGGGACCGGCGGCGGCTTCAAGAAGTTCTGCGCCGGAGAGACGGATATCTCCGATGCCTCCCGTCCGATCAAGGACGAAGAGAAGGCTGCCTGCGAGTCAGCAGGGATCAAGTTCACGGAAATCATCATGGCAAATGACGGCCTGTCCGTCGTCGTGAACCCGCGGAATGACTGGGCCACCTGCCTGACCGTCGCGCAGCTCAGCAAGATCTGGGCCCCTGAGGCTGAAGGCAGCGTGACGAGCTGGCAGGACGTCGACCCGACCTTTCCGAATGAGCGCCTGGACCGTTATGGCGCGGGCACCGATTCGGGTACGTTCGATTACTTCACGGAGGCAGTCAACGGAACAGCCGGCGCCATCCGCACGGATTTCAGCCCTTCAGAGGATGACAACGTGACCATCCAAGGCGTTCAGGGCTCCACAGGCGCCATGGGCTTCTTCGGGCTCTCGTATGCCGAAGAGAACCCGGACGCGGTGAAAATCCTGCAGGTCGACGGCGGCAAGGGTTGCGTGACTCCGTCCAAGGAAACCGTCCAGGACGGATCCTACTCACCGCTGGGGCGTCCTCTGTTCATCTATGTCGCAAACGCTTCGTACACAAACAAACCTCAGGTCAAGCAGTTCGTGGATTTCTACGCGGAAAGGGCCACTGAAATCGCCGAACAAGCTTTGTTCATTCCCCTGACCCCGGAGCAGCAAGCTACGGCTAAGGACGAACTGGCGTCGATCGGCGGCTAGCCGACCGGTCTGGAAGCGGTTATGACCACCATGCCTCAGGCACGCGGACCGGGCCGAGCCCCAGAGGTTCCGCCGGCCTTTACCTTCAAAGGGAAACCGCGGTACGGAGAGCGCGTCATTCGGGCGGGCCTTGCCGCCGCGGCGGCTGTGACGATAGTGACGACTGTCGGAATACTCATCGCTCTCTTGATTCCTGCGCTGGAGTTTTTCCGGTCTGTTCCGGTGACCGATTTCCTCTTCGGCGAACGATGGGCGCCACGGTTCGCCAACCCCTCCTTCGGTGTCCTCCCACTCATCACGGCGACTCTTTGGACGACTGGCATCGCGCTGCTCATTGCCGTACCTTTCGGTCTGGGCGCGGCGATGCTGCTTTCTGAGTACGCCACACCGGGCCTGCGAAGCGTCCTGAAGCCGGTGCTTGAAATTCTGGCCGGCGTACCAACTGTGGTGTACGGACTGTTCGCCCTGAGTTTTGTTCAGGGCATTGTTATCCGCGAGTGGCTCGCTCTGGAGACGGGTGCCTTCAGTGTGCTGGCGGCGGGGATCGTCATGGGAGTCATGATTGTGCCCACAATCGCGTCGGTGTCGGAAGATGCCATGTCCGCGGTGCCACTAGCCATGCGGCAGGGCTCCGCCGCGCTGGGCGCCAACCGCATGCAGACCACGCTGCGGGTGGTCTTTCCCGCCGCGCTCTCGGGCATCATCGCCGCCGTCGTGCTGGGCGTCTCCAGAGCAGTGGGAGAGACAATGATTGTTGCCATGGCTGCCGGCAGCCAGGCCCGCATGGTGGAGGGCCCACTAGAACAGGGCCAGACGATGACCGGCTTCATCGCCAATGCTGCACTGGGCGACTCCAGGGTCGGCTCGCTGGAGTACGACACCCTTTTCGCCGTCGGGCTCCTTCTGTTTCTCATCACCCTGCTGGCGAATTTCATCAGCATCGCTTTCGTCCGGCGATTCCGGCAGGCGTACTAGCGTGACCGGCGTCGACAGCAAGCTTGCGGGCCAAGTGAAGCCTCTCGGCTACAGACAGAACCGGTTCAGCGGCGAGAAAAGCCCCGGCTCGCTGATCTTCCTGGTGCTGCTCTGGTCGGCTTTGGCCCTGTCTTTTGCCTTCCTGCTCGTTTTGATCGTCAACACAATCATCGATGGCCTGCCAATGGCGACACCCACGTTGCTGACGAACTACCCTTCCTCTTCGGCCGACGACGCTGGGGCGAGACCAGCGATTCTCGGTTCGATCTGGGTCGTGGCCACCACCGCAATCCTGACCATCCCGCTCGGTGTAGCGGCAGCGATCCATTTGGAGGAGTTCGCGGACAAGAACAACGCCATTAACCGGGCCATTGAGCTCAACGTCCAGAACCTGGCCGCTGTCCCGTCCATTATTTATGGCCTGCTGGCCCTTGCGTTCCTGGCCCTGCTGAGATTCGAAAACAAGAACGTCGTCATCGGCGGCGCCGTGGCGCTGGGCCTGCTCATCATGCCCGTCATCATCATCTCCGCCCGGGAAGCGTTCCGCTCCATTCCCATGGAGGTCCGCGAGGCGTCGCTGGCCCTGGGTGCCTCAAAGTGGCAGACGGTCTGGCATCAGGTTCTGCCAGCCTCACTGCCGGGTATCGCCACCGGGTCCATTCTCGCCCTCTCGCGCGCTCTGGGCGAAGCCGCTCCGCTCCTGGTTCTCGGCGGCCTCGTGTTCGTGAGCTTTGACCCCAGCAGCCTAATGAGCCAGTTCACTACAATGCCGATCCAGATTTTCAACTGGTCAAGCAGGCCCCAGTTGGAGTTCCGGCAATTGGCTTCGGCTGCCAGTATCGTCCTTCTGGTCCTCCTCGTGCTGATGAACGGTCTGGCCATCTTCATCCGCAACCGCTACCAGAAGCGATGGTGAGCTCCGTGTCAGACCGAGTCAAAACGAACGTCCCGGCGCCCCAAGGGGACGCACCGCAGGGATCCCCCATCCAGGTGCGGACCGGTCACGTGCGCCCCCGGTCCGTCCCGGAGATGGTCATCGATCCTGTGCTGACCTGTCGGGACGTAAACGTGTACTACAACGCGTTCAGGGCCGTCACCGGTGTTAACCTGGATTTTGGATTGCACGAAATCACCGCCCTTATCGGCCCGTCCGGCTGCGGCAAATCAACGCTTCTGCGCACTCTTAACCGCATGAACGACCTCGTCGACGGTGCCCGCGTCGAAGGAAGCGTGACCTTCAGGGGTGTGGACATGTATGCCAAGGACGTCGATGCCATCGAGGTCCGCCGCCGGATCGGGATGGTCTTTCAGAAGCCGAACCCCTTTCCCAAGTCGGTCTATGACAACGTCGCCTACGGACCGCGCGTGACGGGCATGAAAGTCAGCCAAATGGACGATCTGGTCGAGGGAGCCCTAACGAGTGCAGCCTTGTGGGACGAGGTGAAAGACAAATTGAAGCAGTCAGCCTTCGGCCTCTCCGGCGGCCAGCAGCAGCGCCTGTGCATCGCCAGAACCATCGCCGTGAAGCCGGATGTCATCCTGATGGACGAACCCTGTTCTGCGCTCGATCCGATCGCAACGACGCGGATCGAGGATTTGATGCTTGAACTCCGAAAGGACTACACCATCGTAATTGTCACCCACAACATGCAGCAGGCCGCGCGCGTGGCCGACCGGACTGCATTCTTCACCGCTCTCGCCGCGGAAGGGACCGGCGACCGAACGGGCCTTCTGGTCGAATACGGCACCACAGGGCAGATCTTCGAAAGGCCCCTGGATAAACGGACGGAGGACTACGTCTCGGGCCGCTTCGGATGACCGGCGCTCCGCGGAGCACTTCGCCACGGAGCGGCTCAAGGCCCTTGCTACATCCAAGGGCGCGGTGACCGACGAAGTGCCCGCCGTGACTGGGAATTCACCGACCCGACTGGTAAGCCCTTAGAATCTGTTCAGGAAATCCGCGACCAGATCCAGATCCGGGTAAAGTCCCTGGTCACGTCACTACTCACTGCCGGCCCCAAAGCCACTCTGACACGTGAAACGTGACATGTAACACGAACACGTGACGCGGCCAGCATACAGACAGCGCCCGCCGTGATCTTCCCTTGCAACCGAATGACCGACGGTCTGGCCCAGGACCTGCGCACCACTCCCGTACAGG
>DATITT010000067.1:0-13887 GCA_035467435.1 Arthrobacter sp.
GGCAGCGGAACTGCCGGCCGGCGCCCTGGACCCGCGGCAGGCCTACCTCGCGCTGCGCCGCAGGAATCCCGCCCCGTTCGCGAGCTACCTGCGGTTCGGGGACCTCACCGTGGCGAGCACCTCGCCGGAGCGTTTCCTGCGGATCACGGCCGACGGCGGGATGCGCGCCGAGCCGATCAAGGGCACCCGGCACCGTGACGCGGACCCCGCACGGGACGCGCTGCTGCGGCACGAGCTTGAATCCTCCCCGAAGGACCGGGCCGAGAACATCATGATTGTGGACCTGCTGCGCAACGACCTCAGCCACTTCGCCGTGCCCGGCTCGGTGTCGGTCAGCCGGCTCTGCGCGATCGAAAGCTACGCCACGGTCCACCAGATGGTGAGCACCATCGACGCCCGGCTTCGGCCAGGGATGCCGCGGGCCGAAGCCGTCGCGGCCTGCTTCCCGGCCGGCTCCATGACCGGTGCACCGAAGGTCAGCACCATGGCCATCCTGGACCGGCTCGAGAGCTCACCCCGGGGTGTGTATTCCGGCGCGATCGGCTATTTCTCGCTCAACGGCGCGACCGACCTGGCGGTCGCGATCCGGACCCTCGTTCTCACCGATCGGGCCGGAGGCGGCACCGCGCTCAGCCTCGGCGTCGGCGGAGCGATTACCGCGGATTCCTCGCCGCAGGAGGAGTACGAGGAAATCCGGACCAAGGCCTTCGGGGTCCTCTCGGCGCTCGGCTCGGAGTTCCCGCCCGGCTGACGCCGGCTACTGCAGCGTCGCCGTCAGCCGGGCGACGTTGTCCACGTATTTGACCCCCATCGGCCGCTTCATCCAGTCATCGAGCGTCAGCTCGCGCGAAATGCCCCGGTACGTGTCCTCCACGGCGCTGATCCGCCGCACGATGTCCTCCCCCAGGAGCATCACCGAGACCTCGAGGTTCAGCGAGAAGGAGCGCATATCCATGTTGCTGGAACCCAGCACGGCCACCTCACTGTCGATGGTGAAGTGCTTGGCATGGAGCACCAACGGGGCCTTGTACAGGTAGATCCGTACTCCGGCTTCCAACAGCGCCTCGTAGTAGGACTGCTGGGCGTGGTGGACCAGGAACTGGTCGCCCTTTTCGGAGACGAAGAGTTCGACGTCGATGCCGCGCTGCGCCGCCGTCGTCACCGCGTACAGCAGCGAATCGTCGGGGACGAAGTACGGGCTGCAGATCGAGATCTTGCGCTGCGCCGAGTAGATCAGCGTGTTGAAGAGCCGCAGGTTGTTTTCGGTGATGAAGCCGGGGCCGCTGGGCACCACCTGGGCCGTGATTCTCCCGGCGTACCGATCGGGCCGGTGCGCGAGCTGGTCCTCGAGGGATTCGTCGGTTTCGCTGAGCCAGTCGGTGGCGAAGACAACGTTGAGCGTCGTGACGATCGGTGCGCGCAGGCAGGCCATCAGCTCCACCCATTCGCGGCCGACCTTGCGGTGCCGCGAGTTGTTGTAGGAGGGCTCGATCAGGTTCTGCGACCCGGTGAAGGCGATTTCTCCGTCGATCACCATGATCTTGCGGTGGTTGCGCAGGTCCGGCCGTCGCCACTGCCCGTGCACGGGCTTCAGCGGAAGCATGGGCCGCCAGCGGATCTTGCTGGCCTTGAGCCGGGCGATCAGCTTGCTGTAGCCCTTGATGCGCAGGGTCCCCAGGTGGTCGAACAGGAGGCGGACTTCGACGCCGCGGTCGGCCGCCTCCTCCATCGCGGTCAACAGCTGGTCCGTAACGTGGTCCGAGCTCAGGATGTAGAACTCGGCGTTGACGAACGACTTTGCCTCCCGGACGGCAACTGCCATCGCTTTGATCGAGTCCGCGTAACCGGGCAGGAGCTCCACGTGGTTGCCGTCCACCATCGGCAGCGAGCCCAGCGTCTTGTTCAGTTCCGCCGCGGAGGACACCCATTCCGGTCCCTCGTACCGGCTCTCCAGCTTGGCCAGCTCGGAGGCGTCGGCGCGTACCCGGGTGTTCACGGCGTCCTGCTGCGCCCGGCGCCTGCGGGAGAGCCGGAAGTTGCCGAAGAGCAGGAAGAGGACCAGGCCGACGGCCGGCACGAAGAAGATGATCAGGAGCCAGGCCATGGCGGTGGTGGGACGGCGGTTTCCGGGGATGATGCCGAGGGCCAGCACCCGGATGGTGAGGTCAACGACAGTGAGGATCAGGACCACCCAGGACGGGAGCGTCTCCACCAGGGAAAATGGCCACAGCACAGACGGTCCCCTCAAGTTCCAGACCCGCGGAACAGTTCCGGAACGGGCAACGGTCAAATCCTATCCCGCGGCCCGCCGCACTAAGCTGAACCCATGACTTCTCCTGCTGCCGCTCCTGCCCCTGTCCCGGTGCTGGTCTTCCTGGACCCGGCGTTTGGCGGCGGCCGGCTGGCCGATGCCACCAGGCCACAGCTGATGGCGACGGACCAGGGCGCAACCCGCGGCGACGGGGTCTTCGAATCGCTGCTGGCCGTGGGCGGGCAGCCCCGCAAGCTCCAGGCGCACCTGAACCGCCTGGCCGGGTCGGCCCGGCTGCTGGATCTGGACATCCCGGCGGAGGACACCTGGCGCCGGGCCATCGCGACGGCGATCGGCGAGTACCGGCGGCAGCACGTGCCGGGCGCCGAGACCGTCGAGGACGACGAACTCGTGGTCAAGCTCCTCGTGACCCGCGGCGTCGAAGGTGCGGCCACACCTACCTGCTGGGTCCAGGCCTCCGCCCCCGGACCCGCCGGGAGGCGCCAGCGCGAGACCGGCGTCGACGTCATCCTGCTGGACCGCGGCTACGACAGCGACATCGGGGAACGGGCCCCGTGGCTGCTCCTCGGCGCCAAGACACTCTCCTACGCCGTCAACATGGCCGCGCTCCGCTACGCGCATGGCCAGGGCGCGGACGACGTCATCTTCACCTCCGCGGACGGCCAGGTCCTGGAGGGCCCGACGTCGACCGTGTTGCTCGCGCACCTGGAGACGTCCGACGACGGCGCCGGCGGGGTCCGCATCGTCCGGCGGCTCATTACGCCCCAGCTCGACAGCGGGATCCTGCCCGGCACCTCGCAGGGTGCCTTGTTCACCGCGGCCAAAGCCGCCGGCTGGGAATTGGGCTACGGACCGCTGGAGCCCCGGGACCTGTACGACGCCGACGCCGTGTGGCTGATCTCCAGCATCCGGCTCCTGGCGCCCGTCAACCACATCGACGGCAAGGAAATCGGCACCCCGGAGCTCCGCCGGCAGCTCACCGCGGAGCTCAACGCGCTGTACGCCACGATCGAGTAATCCTCCCCTCCCCCGAAAAGCAACACGGGGTCAGTTGGCGCCCGTCCGGGGCGGCGGAACGGGCCGTAGCTGACCCCGCGTTGCGTGGCGGAGCGTTACTTCACATGACGACGGCGGCGGTGCGGGCCGACGTCGCAGGTGTTACGTTTTTTGGTGAGTAATGAGAACCGGCGCCAAGCCCTGACTGGCCGGTCGGCAACCCTCCCTTTCGCGGCGGGGTGCCTCAGGTGAATACTCGGCATATCGACCATTCGAGCTGCAAGCGTGAAAGAAGGAGATCCGTCGTGCCTGACGCGTCCGCCCCCGTTGTCCCCGGGACAGCACCCGCCCCGTCCCCCGCAGTCCCCGGTGCCGCCGAGGAGAAACTGGCCTACCGCCTGTTCACCGGCCCCGATGACCGCGCCTTCTGCGAGCGCGTCTCGGCCGCCCTCGCCGAGGGCTACGTGCTGCACGGCAGCCCGTCCGCCACGTTCGACGGCAGCTACGTCATCGTGGCGCAGGCCGTCGTGCTGCCGGCGGCGATCGCCAGCGCCGATGCCGCCGTCGCCAATGCCGTGGATGATCTCGAGTTCGACGGCGAGGGCCACGCGTGAGCTACGCCGGGGACATCACCCCGCAGGAGGCCTGGGCCAAGCTTGGGGATGGCGCCGTCCTGGTGGACGTCCGCACCGAGGGCGAATGGGCCCAGATCGGCATCCCGGACACCGCGGAAGCGGGCAGCAAGCGGAACGACCCGCTCTTCATCCAATGGAACCTGGCCGGTGGCATCCCCAATTCGCAGTTCGTTGAGCAGCTGAAACAACAGGCCCCCGAGGCCGGAGGCACCGAATTGGTGTTCCTGTGCCGTTCGGGCGCCCGGTCCATCGCCGCGGCGATCGCCGCGACGGAGGCCGGATTCACCTCCTACAACATCCTCGAAGGCTTCGAAGGCGAACCGGACCACCACGGCGAACGCACCGTCAACGGCTGGAAAAACCGCGGCCTGCCCACCAACCTCGGAAAGCACTAAGTGACCTTCAACCCCGATGCCGCCGGCTGGAGCGCCGGCACCCAGGCTGTCCGCGGCGGACTCGACCGCACCGGCTTCCAGGAAACGGCCGAACCGATCTTCCTGAACTCCGGCTTCGTTTACGAATCCGCGGCCGCTGCGGAGCGCGCCTTCTCCGGCGAGGACGAGCGCTTCGTCTACTCCCGCTACGGCAACCCCTCGGTGGCCACCTTCCAGGAGCGGCTCCGGCTGCTTGAAGGCACCGAGGCCTGCTTCGCGACCGCCTCGGGCATGTCCGCGGTCTTCACGGCCCTCGGCGCCTTGCTGGCGGCCGGCGACAGGGTGGTTGCGGCCCGTTCGCTGTTTGGATCCTGCTTCGTGATCCTCAACGAAGTCCTTCCCCGCTGGGGCGTCGAGACGGTTTTCGTGGACGGCCCGGACCTGGAGCAGTGGCGGTCGGCGTTGTCCGAACCCACGACGGCGGTCTTCTTCGAGTCGCCGTCGAACCCGATGCAGGAAATCGTGGACATCGCCGCCGTGAGCGAACTGGCGCACGCCGCCGGGGCGACGGTCGTCGTCGACAATGTCTTCGCCACCCCCCTGCTGCAGCGCTGCGGGGAGCTCGGCGCGGATGTGATCGTGTATTCGGGGACCAAACACATCGACGGCCAGGGCCGGGTGCTCGGCGGCGCGATCCTGGGCACCAAGGAGTTCATCGAGGGCCCCGTCAAGCAGCTGATGCGCCACACCGGCCCGGCACTCTCCGCCTTCAACGCCTGGGTGCTGACCAAGGGGCTGGAAACCATGTCCCTGCGCGTGAACCACTCCTCCACCTCCGCGCTGCGGCTGGCAGAATGGCTTGAGCGGCAGCCCGAGGTCAGCTGGGTCAGATATCCGCTGCTGCCGTCCCACCCGCAGTTCGACCTGGCCGCCCGGCAGATGAAGGCCGGGGGCACCGTGCTGACCTTCGAGCTCTCCCCGTCCGCCGGGCGTTCGGCGAAGGAAGCCGCGTTCGCGCTGTTGGATGGTCTGCGGATCATCGACATCTCCAACAATTTGGGCGATTCGAAGTCGCTCGTCACCCACCCCGCAACCACAACGCACCGCGCCATGGGGCCCGCGGGCCGGGCGGCGATCGGGCTCAGTGACGGCGTGGTGCGCCTCTCCGTGGGCCTCGAGGACCTCGAGGACCTGACCCGCGACCTCGGCCAGGCGCTCAAGCAGGTCTAGGGCTGTTCCGGTCCGCGGCAGGGGTCAGCCGCGGCGGACCCGGCCCAGCGGTGAGTCCTCGTGGGCCGGGTCCCCCGTGGCTGTTCCCCGCGTGGTCATTTCGACGGCCTGTGCGACGACGGCGGCCAGTCCGCCTGCGGGGAACGGCTCCCGCTGCAGTTGCGACCCGGTGCCCTCCGCCAGGATCCGGCCAACGCCCGCCCGCACGAGGTCCAGCTCGCCCTGCTCCTCCAGCACCGGGGCCACGAAGTCCACCAGCGCGTGGACCACGTCCGCGGCGGGGGCCGGGGTGAAGGTTCCGAAGTCCAGCAGCTGCCCGCGGAGTCCGCAGTTGCTGGCCTGCCACGCGGCCATCCGCAGCAGCAGCGTCGGCACCGGGGCGGGATCGACGCCGTCGTTCCATTCCCGGGACGCCGATTCCACGAGCGCCCGCACCAGCACGGCGATGAGCGCGGCGTCCTCGGCCCGCAGGCAGACATCGGCGACCCGGATCTCCACGGTGGGATGCTGCCGGCACAGCCGGGCGTCGAAATAGATCATCCCCTCGTCCATCAGGACGCCGCTTTCCACCAGCCGGGTCACTAAGCGACGGTAGACCGGCAGGCTGCCGAAGATCATGGTGGGACCCGACCCCGGCCAGCGGTTCCATGCCTGGGTGCGGTAGCTTTCGAACCCTGTCTCCGCGCCGTTCCAGTAGGGGGAGTTCGCGCTGAGGGCGATCAGGACGGCGAGCTTGTCGCGGATCCGGTCCATCACGGCCACGCCCTCCTCCGGGGACTCCACGAAGGTGTGGACGTGCAGGCCGCAGGTCAGCTGGTTCCGGACTGTGAGCCCGAAGCGCTGCTGCATGGTCAGATAGCGCTGATTCGGCGTCAGGTGGGTGGCAGCGCCGTGCGGCGAGGTGGCGAGGGCGGCGACACGGCCGCCGTGCACCCGGGCGGCGCGGTCCGCGTGGGCCCGGCCCTGGTTGAGCTGCCGGAGCAGTTCGGTGTAGTCCAGGCACGGCCGCGTCTGGGTTTCGATCTGTTCCAGTTTGAGTTCGTAGCTGAAATCGGTGCCCTCGCCGACGTCATGCAGCCGTGCAGGGTCAGCCGGTGCCGCGCCCTGCCTGGGCGGGACCAGGCTCGGGAGCATGACGTCGGCGAGGGCAAGCAGCATCCCCGTTTCGGGGTCCACTATCAGCAGTTCTTCCTCCACGCCGAAGGTGCGCATGACTCTATTGTGCGACACGATCCGCCGAAACGCTCGGGGTCCTTGGACCCGGACGGGTCCAGCGGATTCAGTCTTGGAAGTACTCGATCTTCGCGCCGATGGTGTTGAGCCGCTCGGCCAGGTCCTCGTAGCCGCGCTCGATCACGTAGATGTTGCGCAGTTCCGAGACGCCGCGGGCGGCCAGCATCGCCAGCAGCAGGCAGGCCGCGGGGCGGAGGGCCGGCGGGCAGCCCACCTCGGCCGCACGCCACTTGGTGGGTCCGTTGACGTAGATCCGGTGCGGGTCCAGCAGCTGCACCCGGGCGCCGAGCTTGTTCAGCTCGGTCAGGTAGATCGCCCGGTTGTCATAGACCCAGTCGTGGATCATCGTCTGGCCCTGGGCATTCGCGGCGATGACCGCGAAGAACGGCAGGTTGTCGATGTTCAGGCCGGGGAACGGCATGGGGTGGATCTTGTCCTCGGGGGCGTGCAGTTCCGAGGTCCTGGTGGTGACGTCCACGAGCCGGGTGCGCCCGTTCCGGGCCAGGTACTCGCCGGACACTTCCAGCCGCTGGCCCATCTGTTCCAGCGTCGCGAGTTCGATTTCCATGAATTCGATCGGAACGCGCCGGATGGTCACTTCCGAGTTCGTGACAATGCCCGCGGTGATCAGGCTCATCGCCTCGATCGGGTCCTCGGAGGGGAAATATTCGATGTCGGCATCGACGGCGGGGCGGCCGGTGATTTTCAGGGTGGTGGTTCCCACGCCCTCGATCCCGACGCCGAGCATCTGCAGGTAGAAGCAGAGGTCCTGCACCATGTAGTTAGGGCTGGCGTTGCGGATCACAGTGGTGCCGCTGCGGTGGGCCGCGGCCATAATGGCATTTTCGGTGACGGTGTCGCCGCGTTCGCTGAGCACGAAGGAGCGGTCCTGCCCGTCCGACGGCGGCGCCTGCACCGCGTAGAAGCCGGTCTTGGCGTCGACGCTGAGCCCGAACTGGCGCAGCGCCTGCATGTGCGGCTGCACGGTGCGGGTGCCGAGGTCGCAGCCGCCCGCATACGGCAGCCGGTATTCGGCGGCTTCGTCAAGGAGCGGGCCCAGCAGCATGATGACGCTGCGGGTCCGGCGGGCCGCCTCGACGTCCATCGAGTCGAGGTCCAGCACGGCGGGGCGGCGGATCTGCAGATCGTTGGCGTTGAGCCAGGTGCATTCGACGCCGATGCTGGTCAGCACCTCGACGATCCGGTTGACCTCTTCGATCCGGGCGAGCCCGCGCAGGGTGGTCGTGCCGCGGTTGATCAGGCTGGCGCACAGCAGGGCGACGCCGGCGTTTTTGCTGGTGTTCACGTCGACGGAGCCGGACAGGGTGCGGCCGCCCTCCACCCGGAGGTGCGTCATGGCCGGCCGGCCCACCTTGAGGATGCTCCGGCCCAGAATTGCCTCCAGCCGCTGGATCATTTTCAGGCTCAGGTTCTGCTTGCCCTGTTCCATCCGGGCGATGGCACTCTGGCTGGTTCCCAGCTCGGCAGCGAGCTGCTCCTGGGTCCAGCCCTTCTCGCCGCGGGCGGCGCGGAGCAGGGCGCCAACGTGTTCAGCAGTTTCTTGAGTCATCTCAAAAAAATATCACGCATGACGTATAAACCACTGGTATTCCGGCCGGAATGCCGTGTATCTCACAGGAATACCCGTGCGGTGCGATACCTGATGCTACTGCCGCGCGAGGAAGACCATGTTCCAGGTCCCGGCCGCCAGGGCGGCGGCCATGGCGGCCCCGGCGATCAGCAGCCCGCCCAGCAGCACCCAGGCGTCCAGGCCGCTGAAGGTCGATTTCCGGGCCCAGGTCCGGTGGGCGCCGCCGAAGCCCCGGGCTTCCATGGTGACCGCGAGCCGGGAGGCGCGCCGGACGGCCTGCACCAGCAGCCCGAAGCTCTGCCCGAGGGTGGCGCGGAGCCGCTGCAGCGGATTCCCGTGGGAGCCCACGCCGCGGGCGCGGCGTGCCATGCCGATGGTCTGCCATTCTTCGGCCATGAGCCCCACGAGGCGCATCGCGGCCAGCGTCCCGAGGACGAAGCGGTGCGGCAGCTTCGCCTTCTGCGCGAGGGCGTCCGCCAGGTCCGTGGGGTCCGTGCAGCTCATCAGCAGCACCGCCGGCAGGGCAATGGCCAGGCCGCGGATCATAAACCCCAGGCCGAGTTCGAGGGACCCTTCGCTGATGGACCAGATCCTGGCGTCGAGCAGGATGCTCCCGCTGTCCGGCGCGAGGATTGTGGTGCTCCAGCCGCCCAGCGCGGCGGCCAGGATCAGCGGCCAGCCGCGCTGCCAGAGCAGGCCGAGGGACAGCCCGGCCAGCGGCAGAAGAGCCAGCTCGAAGACCAGGGCGACCGAGGCGGACACCCAGTCGATGGAAAGCGCCAGCACCATCGTGATGAGCATAACGGCGGAGAATTTCGCCAGCGGGTTGGCGCGGGTCAGCAGGGCATGGTTGCCGCGCAACGTCAGTTCCTGCCTCATGGTGCGGCGACCTTCCCCGGCTGACGGTGGTCAGGGGCCCGGTGTTCGGGGGCCTGGAGGCTCAGCTCGGTGCCGCCGAGGACCTCGCTGAATTCGGCATCGTGCGTCACGGACACGACGGCGGTGCCGTCGTCGAGCAGTTCGGAGAGGAAGGAGGCCAGCTCGGCCCAGGTGTTCGCGTCCTGGCCGAAGGTGGGTTCGTCCAGGACGAGCACCTGGGGATGGGCGGCGAGGACGGTGGCCACCGACAGGCGCCGCTTTTCGCCTCCCGAGAGTGTGTACGGGTTGGCGTCCACCAAGTCCGTGAGCCGCAGCCGCTCCAGCAGTTCGTCGACGCGTTCCCCGCCGCGGCCCAGGTGCCGGGGCCCGAACATCAGTTCGTCGAGCACACGTCCGGTGACGAACTGGTGCTCGGGTTCCTGGAACACGGTTCCGATCCTGGCGATCAGCTGCTGCGCCTTCCACCGGTACGGGTCGATCCCGGCGCCGGCGCTGAGTTCCACCGTGGCAGAGACCGTGCCGGACACGGGCGCGAGCAGGCCGGCGAGCGTGAGGGCGAAGGTGGACTTCCCCGAGCCGTTGGGCCCGGTGATGGTCAGGGCCTCCCCGGCCCGGACCTGGGCCGTGATGCCGGACTGCACGGGCTGTGGCGGGACGGGCCGGAAGCCGCCGCGGAGACCGGCCCGCCGCGGGCGTTCGCGGGAGACCGCCAGGCCCTCCGCGGCCAGCAGCAGCCTCCCCGCGGCGGTGGCACCGGATGCGTTTCCCCCGGATGCGACCGCGGCCCGGGCGCCGCCGCGCGCCCGGGTCTGCGGCACGTAACCCGGCACCCAGACCCCTGCCGCCGTGAGCATGTCGCGTGCCTGCGTCAGGACCTGGTCCGGCGGGCCGTCGACCAGCACAGCGGAGTCCGTGGCCGATCCCGGCTGCAGCACCACAATCCGGTCCACGAGGTCCTTCCAGACCGAGACCCGATGCTCCACCACCACCAGGGTGGCTCCGGTTTTATCCAGGCAGCGGCCGACGGCGTCGCGGACTTCCAGGACGCCGGCGGGATCCAGGTTGGCGGTGGGTTCGTCGAGCAGGATCAGCCCCGGGCGCATCGCCAGGATGCCGGCGAGCGCCAGGCGCTGCTTCTGCCCACCGGAGAGCGACGACGTCGGGTGGTCCAGCGGCAGCGTGCCCAGCCCGACGTCGTCGAGCGCTTCCGCTACCCGGGACCAGATGTCCGCCGGGGGCACGGAGAGGTTCTCCGCGCCGAAGGCCACGTCGTCGCCGAGGCGCGAGAGCACCACCTGGGTTTCCGGGTCCTGCTGCATCAGCCCGGCACGGCCGCGCCGGTCCCGCGGCGGGGCGCCGTCGATCAGCAGGCTGCCGGTCTCGTCCGCGTCCCCGGCGTCCGCCGCGGCGCCAGGCGCGTGCTCGGCGCCGCCCGCGGAGCTGTCGCCGAGCACGCCGGCCAGGGCGTGGAGCAGCGTGGACTTGCCGGCGCCCGAGGGTCCCAGCAGGAGCACGCGTTCCCCGGGCCGGATGTCCAGATCGAGGCCGCTGACGGCGGGCCGGGACCGCCCGGCGTGCCGCCAGCCCCAGCCGCGGGCGGTGATCGTGGCCGGGCGGACCGTTTCGGAGGATGTCATGGTCGGTGTGGGGGCGTCAGGAGAAGACGGGTTCCGTGGCTGCCTTGCGGGAGGCAAAGGAACTCAGCACCCCGGTCCGGGCCAGGCCACGGGTGGCGAGCCAGGACAGCCCGCCGGCGATCACGGCGCCGGAGATGGCGGTGAAGATGATGTACGCGAGCTTGTCACCGCCGGCGTACGCGATGTTCCAGCCCCAGGGCATAAACGAATCGTTCAGGCCGCAGAACAGGCCCGCGCCGGCTCCGGCCAGCAGGGACACCGGCAGGTTGAACTTCTTGTACACGAAGGCGGCGAAGACCAGTTCGGCGCCCAGGCCCTGCAGCAGGCCGGAGATGAGCACCGTGGTGCCGTACTGCGAGCCCATGATCAGCTCGCCGGTGGCGGCCACGGCTTCGCAGAACAGTGCGGCACCCGGTTTGCGGATAATGAGCATGCCCAGCACCGCGGGGATCATCCAGCCGCCGGCGTAGAGCCCGGTGAGCGGCGGGTAGAACGCGTTGACGGGGGCGGAAATGACATTGGCGCCCTGGGACCAGGCCCAGAAGATGACGCCTCCGGCCACCGCGATCAACGCGGCCACCACAATGTCCACCACACGCCAGTTGTGGCTGCGTTTGGCGGGCGTGGTGGCGGGTTGGTGCCTGGCGGGTTCGTGCCTGCCGGGTTCGTGCTTGGCTGATGTACCAGTCATATCGTCCTCCTGAGGAACAGGAGGGGAGAGTGACCCGGGGTCCGCGGCTTCCGCCGCCGTCCCGCGCACTCTGAGAACTCGACTCCCTTGCGCCGGTACTAACCGGATCAGGTTCGAGGGTCTGCGGCTGTCCGCACTCTCAGCGCCCACCTGTGGTTTCCCCGGATTTCTCCGGTGATGCCCGACGGCGGCGCTCCCCTGTCGTATCTAAATATCGCCCTTGTGGGCGTGGCCCAGTTTACACCTGTGGAGGTTTGAATTTTGGGGTCGGCCGTCACAATCCGCCGGCGGGGGCGCCGGTGACCCGGGACGGCCGGCTTGGTAGAGTCGGCAAGGCATGGGAACGCCGGACGCCGCGGCCTGCCGGCCGGCAACGGCGGCCAACTAACGGAGGCTGAATTCTTTGACCAACTCACCAGTGTCTTCACCCGACTACGACCCGGACTCCGCGGAACCGCAGCCGCACGGGTCCTTGGGTGCGCTCATCGGCCGCATCCTGGCGGAAATGGAGGAGCTGCAGTTCCGGTCGTTCAGCAAGGACGACGCCCTGGACCTCGGGCTCCTCCTGGTTGAACTCGGCCGGCGGCGTTCCCACCCGATTGCCATCGACATCACCAAAGGTGAGCAGGTGCTTTTCCACGCAGCGCTGGAAGGTGCCACTCCGGACAACGAACGATGGATCAGGGCCAAACAGCGCACGGCTGTGCGGTACGAAGTCCCGTCGCTGCTGGTCGGTCTCCGGGCGCGGGCCGCCGGAGGACGGATGGAGGACAACGCCTGGTTCGACCAGCGGGAATTCGCCGCGCACGGCGGCGCCTTCCCCATCTACCTGCGCGGAACCGGCATGGTCGCCGCGGTCACGGTCTCGGGTCTGCCGCAGAAGGCAGACCATGAGCTGGTGGTCGAGGCCCTGTCGGAAATCCTCGGCCGCTCCGGAACGTCAGCCTAGCCCGCCGCGGTTGCCGCTGCTCCGGGGTGTCCGCGCCGCCAGCCGGACCAGCGCGAGCCCCACGGCCACGAACCAGACCCACAACAGCACCCCGTAGCCCCAGTAGAATTCCGGAACCGCGTGGCGCAGCGCTTCCGCGGCGACGCCCAGGCCGCCGGTGGCGATCCCGAGCCACGCGAGGGTCCGCGGCAGCACCCCTTTCAGCATGACAACGGAGATGAGCAGGATGCCGAGCGCGGACAGGATTCCGACGACGGCGGGGGTGTTGTTCTCCGCGACGATGGCCTCCGCGGCGGTCGCGTAGCGGAGCCGGGCGGCGTCGTCGCCGGCCGCGGTGTACCGGTCACTGAGGTACACGAGCACCAGGGAGCCCCGGCTGGTGACCGGAACGGCGAGGATCAGCGCCCACGCCAGGCCGCCGACCACCGTTGCCAGCAGGGCCAGGCTCTTGTCGAGCGGGGCGAGCGCCACGAAGAGCGCCACGAACACCAGCACCGGCAGGATGTTCGGCACGATCCACAGCAGCTGTTCGGCGAGGTAGATCCCCTTGTTCCGCGCGATGAATTCCAGCGTCTCGGCGCCCCCGTGGACCGGCGGCGGGGCGGCGAAGTCCAGGACCAGGGCGAGAACCAGCAGCGCCACGAACAGCACCGAGGAGATGCCGGCCCAGAAATAGAGCCGCCGCCACGTCTGGCCGTCAGCCGGCGGGGCGGCGGGCGGCGGTTCGTGGCCCCGCGGCCGGGTTCTGGGCTGGTCCATGCTCGAAGGTAGGCCCCGGCCGGACCCACCGGGCAGGGGCGTTGGTCCCGGCCGCCCACCAGAGAGGGGCCGTCCCGGCCCCGCCGAGGCGGCCTAGCGTTCCTGGCCGAACCGCGTGGCCAGGAACGCTAGGCTAGGGGAAGCCCTGTTTCCTCCCACAAGGAGTCCGAAGAATGAACATCTTCATCAAACTGCTCGGCACCGGCATCAGCCTGCTCGCCGGCTTTGTCGGCACCAAGCTCGTTGACACCGTCTGGGAGAAATCCACGGGCAGCAAGCCGCCCAAGGGCCACGACGACGATGTGCCCACCACGCTTCGCTCGGCCCTGACGTTCGCGCTGATCTCAGCGTCTGTCAGCGCCATCATCCAGGTCCTGGCCAACCGCGGCACCCAGCGCGCGGTGACCCGCTTCGCCAAGTCCCAGGACCTGGTTTAGGGCGCCTGGTTCAGGGCGCCTGGTTCAGGGCGCCTGGTTTTAGGGCGCATCGTCTAGCCCTCACCGCCCGGCGGTGCCCTCGCCGCCGTCGTCGCCGGTGAAACCGCTTTTGCCGGCCGCCTGCTGCACCACTGCCTCCAGTTCGTCCGAGCTGAGCAGCTCCGGGTGCAGGTGCTTCGTCCGGTAACCGGCCCGGCCGACCAT
>DATITT010000068.1:0-1899 GCA_035467435.1 Arthrobacter sp.
CGCACGCCGTTCCAGTGCTTCTTGTTCATGTGCCACGCTCCGGTGATCTCCGGGTGCGCGGCGCGCAGCTGTTCAGCCAGGGCGGGCTCGCACTTCAGGCTGACGGAGAAGTCGGCCGCAGCCAAGGCGGAGAGGGCGAACATCTTGGCGTCGTGGCGGGCACCGCCTGACACCGCGGCCCGGACCTTGAAGACCGACGTCTCCGGGCCGAAGGGGAAGTCCTCGAAGGCGCCGGGAAAGCCCAGGCAGATTCCCCGGAGTGCAGCTGCATCCATGCCCTGAGCCTACTGGCCGGCCCGGACATTGTGCAGGGGCCCGGTGCCGGGGCGCTCCTGCACTGGCGGAAGACCGGTCAGAGGCCGAAGCGCCTGGCGTCCTGCGCCGGGCAGGCGTTCATGATGACGTCGAGCCCGGCGGCTTTCGCCCTCGCCGCGGCTGCTTCGTCGATGACACCCAGTTGCATCCAGACGGCCTTGGCGCCGACGGCGATCGCCTGGTCCACCACGGCCCCCACCTTGTGGGAATTCACAAAGCAGTCGACGACGTCGATCGGCTGCTTCTCGGCGGGGATGTCGGCGAGGGCGGCGTACCCGGTTTCCCCGTGCACCGGATCGGCAGGCAGGTTCACCGGGATGATCTCCATCCCGAGCCGGTCCCGGATGAACAGGGATGTGTCATAGGCGGCACGCCACTGATTCGTGGACAGGCCGACAATGGCCCACCGCCCTTTGGTGCGCATGAGCTTTTCGAGGACTGCCGGGTCGTTGACGTGGGCCATGAGCACAGCCTAACCGCCACGGCGCCGGCAGGGCAGCAAGGACCCCGCACGTCCCGGCGGGAAGCCAGGTTCCTGACCGGGCCAGCTGTGCCCCGTTTCGAACAAGTGACCGGCGACCGGGCCGCGGGCAGGGCACGGCCGAATATTACGCTGTAAAACCGGCCCCATTTGGGAAAAAGCGACGATTCCGTTTTAGTTGTAAGCGACCATCCCGAGCGGCCGAGAGACCTGGATCGATGAAGCCGCAGCAACCCTGGTCGCCGTTGTCCATCCCTGGATGCCGGCGATAGCAAGGCATGGAGCCAAGGGAACCACCGGACTGACCACCCGGTACAAAGGCTCATTCCGTAGGGTGCTACTGCCAGGACCGATGGAGTATCCCTATGACTGCTGTCCTGTCCTCCTCCACGCCTGAGACGTCCCCGTACGTCCGTGCCGGAGCCGCCACCCGGACCCCGGCGCTGCCGGTTGCCTTCCGTTCACTGCGCCGCACCTTCGGCACCGGCGCAGAGGCCCACACCGTCCTGCGCGACGTTGACTTCGAGGTCCGCGCCGGGGAGGTCCTGGCCATCCTCGGGACCTCCGGCTGCGGCAAGTCCACGCTACTCCGGGCCACCGCCGGACTCGACTCCCCCACCGCCGGCAGCGTCGATATCGACGGCACACCCGTCCAGGGCATTGACTCCCGCTGCGCCTTCGCCTTCCAGGAGCCGCGCCTTCTGCCGTGGCACACCCTGCAGGCCAATATCGCGATCGGGCTGCCCACCGGCATCAGTGCCCGGGACGGCAAGGCGAAGGTGGCGCGGCTGCTTGAACTCGTGGGTCTCACGGACTTCGCCAAACACCGCCCGCGCGAGATTTCCGGCGGCATGGCCCAGCGCGCCTCCCTGGCCCGGGCCCTCGCCCGCAACCCCGGCGTCCTGCTCCTCGATGAGCCGTTCGGCGCCCTGGACGCGCTCACCCGGATCAGGATGCAGGATCTGCTGCTGGACATCCACCGCGCCGAGCCCACCACGGTGCTGCTGGTGACCCACGACGTCGACGAAGCCCTCCAGCTTGCCGACCGCATCATTGTCCTGGGCAAGGAAACCAACGCCGGTGCCGGATCAACCGACGCGGCG
>DATITT010000069.1:0-9558 GCA_035467435.1 Arthrobacter sp.
GGATCGAAATCGCCTCAGTGCTGCCCGTGCTGCGCTGGTCCGGCCCGGACGAGGACGCCCGCGAAGCCGCCGTCCGGTACTGGAAGCGTGCCATCCAGATCGCCGTGGACCTCGGCGTCAGCACCATGAACACCGAATTCAGCGGACGCCCTGAGAAGGCCGAGGAATCCGAGCGTGCGTTCTACCGCCCCATGGAGGAACTGCTGCCGATCATCGAACGAGAAGGCATTGACCTGCTGATCGACCCGCACCCGGACGACTTCGTCGAGGAGGGCCTGGCCGCGATCCGGGTGATCCGCGGCCTGAACTCCAGGAACGTCGGCCTGGTCTACGTCGCCTCGCACAGTTTCCACATGCAGAACGCGCCGCTGGACATCATGCGCGCGGCGGGGGACAAGCTCCGCCTCGTCCACGTCGCCGACACCATGGACCACCACGCCTCGCACGGGCTGCGTTACATCACCAACCCGCCCGGCAACCCCGTCCGGGTGCACCAGCACCTGAAAATCGGCGACGGCGACGTCAACTGGGACGAGTTCTTCGGCGGTCTGAAGGAAATCGGCTTCCTGGACCGGAAGGACACCGTGATGGTCTCCAGCGTCTTCGCCGAGGACGACAACGCCGCCGAGGTCTCCCGCTACCAGCTGGACACGATGAACAACTACATCGAAAAAGCACGGTAGCGGCCGCCACCGCGTAGCCCTATAGGCACAACGCCCTGCCCCGCGGTTCCACGCGGGGCAGGGCGTTGTTCGTCTCCGGTAGCCGGGCGGCTGCGCTACACGTGCGCGTGCAGCTTCGGGAGCGCATCGACCAGGGGCGCCAGTTCCGGCACCTCCTGCGCCTCGGCCAGCGCACGCTCCAGCGTGGCGTCATGGCTGGGCCGGGCCTCCTCCAGCAGCTTGATGCCGCCGGGCGTGAGCTCGGTGTAGATCCCGCGGCGGTCATCGGCGCACAGAATCCGGGTCAGCAGACCGCGGTCCTCCAGCCGGTTGACCAGGCGTGTGGTGGCGCTGGCGCTTAGCGCCGTGGCGCGTGCCAGTTGCTGCATCCGCATGTGCCAGCCGTCCTGGCGGCTCAGCGCGTCCAGCACGGTGTACTCGACGACGGACAGTTGCGCCACAGCCTGGAGCGAGCGCTCCAGCTCGGCCTCGATCAGTCCGTGCAAGGCCGCCAGGGTCCGCCAGCCTTGCGCCCGGACCTCGACGGCGTCGTCCTTGATCCCCATCAGTTCTTCCCTTCAGATCAGCCTGCCCCGCCCCGGAAGACCCCGGAACACAGACAGCCCAGCATTTAGTTGCTTGCGCGGCATAGTTGCGTGTGCAACAATAAAGAACGCGTCTGCAACTACTAGCTTACGCCTCACAAATCTTTCCGTACAGTTTTGAAGGAGCTCCACCATGCCAATCGGCCTGATAGCACTCGCCCTCGGCGGGTTCGGGATCGGACTCACCGAGTTCGTCATCATGGGCCTGCTGCCCGAAGTGGCCGCAGACTTCCAGGTCAGCGAGGCAACGGCGGGCTGGCTCATCTCCGGCTACGCCCTCGCCGTCGTCGTCGGGGCCCTGCTCCTGACCGCCGCCGTGACACGCTTCGAGCGCAAACCGGTCCTGGCCGTGCTGATGGTGCTGTTCATCGCCGGCAACCTGGTCTCCGCCATCGCGCCCGACTACTCGCTGATGATGATCGGCCGCATCATCGCGGCCCTCGCGCACGGCGCCTTCTTCGGCATCGGCGCGGTGGTCGCCGCCAGCATGGTCGCCCCCACCAAAAAGGCCGGCGCGATCGCCATCATGTTCACCGGGCTCACGGCGGCCAACGTCCTGGGCGTTCCCTTCGGCACGATGCTGGGCCAGGCGGCCGGCTGGAGGTCCACCTTCTGGGCGATCACGGGCATCGGCATCATCTCCCTCGTGGGCATTCTGACACTGGTCCCCAAAACAGGGTCCGGTGACGCTGGCCCCGGCGGGCTGCGCGGGGAACTCCGCGCTTTCCGCTCCGGCCAGGTCTGGCTTTCCATCCTGGTCACGATCCTGGGCTACGGCGGCATGTTCGGCGCCTTCACCTACATTGCCTTCACCCTTACCGAGGTCACCGGGTTCTCCGCCTCCACCGTGCCGTGGCTGCTCATCCTCTTCGGCGTGGGCCTCTTCATCGGCAACACCGCGGGCGGCAAAGCGGCCGACAAGAACGTGGACCGCACCCTGCTCGTGGTACTCGCCGTGCTGGTGGTGGTCCTCGTCGTCTTCGCCCTCACCGCCGCCAACCAGCCGATGACCATCGCCTCCATGGTGCTGCTGGGCGGCTTCGGCTTCGCCACCGTCCCCGGGCTGCAGATGCGCGTCATGAAATACGCCACGACCGCCCCCACCCTGGCCTCCGGCGCCAACATCGGAGCGTTCAACGTCGGCAACGCGCTCGGCGCCTGGATGGGCGGCGTCACCATCACCGCCGGCCTCGGCTACACCTCGCCCATCTGGGCCGGCGCCGGAATCACCCTGCTGGGCCTGGGCGTCATGGTGTTCGCGGCAGCCGCTGCGAAACGGCACGACGCCGGACGCGCCGGCGGCACCTCCGGAACCGGCATTGACGGTGCGGACAGTGAACGGAGCAGTGTGGAACTCCAGCGGGTCTAGCAGATACCACCGCAAATGACGACGACGACGGCGGCCCCCCGGCCGTCGTCGTCGTCGTCGTCATTTCCGGCAGTGGCCATCGCCCTGGAAGCGCCCGGGGCCCGGCGGGTTCTGTGCGTCTACAACCGCAATATTTACGTGATTACATTCTAATGTCAGGACAAACTATTGACATGCGTGAGCCAAATCACCATGATCGAAGTAGGCAATATTCCGGCGGCTGCAAAGTAGCAGCCCGGAACTGAAATCAAAGGAGATTCACGGTGGCTAAATTTTCCTGGCGCAAGGCGACCCTGGTGGCGGCGGTTGTGCCGATGCTGGCAATGAGTGCATGTTCAAGCACCGGCGGCAAGCCCGCGGACTCCGGCAATGCGGCGGGCGGCGGCCAGGTCGCCACAACGGAACGAATGAAGATCGCCCTGATCACCCACGCAGCAGCAGGTGACACCTTCTGGGACATCGTTCGCAAGGGTGCCGAGGAGGCATCGGCGAAGGACAACATTGAGCTCCTCTACACGTCCGATCCCGAAGCCGGGCGGCAGGCCCAGCTCATCCAGCAGGCCATCGACCAGAAGGTCGACGGCATCGCGGTCACGCTCGCCAAGCCCGAAGCGCTCAGTGACGTGCTGAGGAAGGCCACCGACGCCGGCATCCCGATTGTGAGCCTCAACGCCGGCGAGAGTGTCTCGGCGCAACTGGGGGCGTTCACCCACTTCGGCTCGAACGAAAATCTCGCCGGTGAGGCCGTCGGCACGCGGCTCGCGGCGGAGAACTTCACGCACCCGGTCTGCGTGATCCAGGAGCAGGGCCACGTCGGACTTGAAGCACGTTGCGCCGGCGTCAAGGCGAAGGTGCCTGGAACGGAAATACTCTACGTCGAGGGCAAGGACATGACCTCCGTCCAGTCCACCGCGACAGCCAAGCTCCAGGCTACCAACGATGCCGACGTCATCATCGGCCTCGGTGCCCCCATCACACTGACGCTCCTCAAGTCGGTCACGGACGCCGGCAGCTCTGCCAAGGTTGCAAGTTTCGACCTGAACGCGGATCTCGCCCAGAAGATCGTGGATGGTGCAGTGCTGTTCACCGTGGACCAGCAGCCGTGGCTGCAGGGCTACGGCGCCATTGATGCGCTGTGGCAGAACAAGCGCGGCGGGTTCAGTATCGGCGGCGGCCAGTCGGTCCTCACCGGCCCGAGCCTCGTCGACAAGTCAAATGCGGCCGATGTCCTGACCTTCGCCCAGCAGGGTATCCGCTAACAGCCCGCTGGCCGGGCCGGCGGATGCCGGCCCGGCAGCAAGGAGAACTATCATGACCATGACCCAGACCAAGACAAAGTCACCGGCGCCCGAGGAGCGCGTCGCCAAGCGCAGTCCCTTCCAGAAACTCCTCGGCCGGCCCGAGGTCGGTGCCCTGGTCGGCGCCATCGTCCTCTTCATCTTCTTCGCGGCGGTTTCCCCGACCTTCACCCAGCCCAGCGCCCTGGCGACCATCCTGTACGGCAGTTCCACCATCGGGATCATGGCCGTGGGCGTGTCCTTGCTGATGATCGGTGGAGAGTTCGACCTGTCCACCGGTGTTGCCGTGATCAGCTCGGCGCTGACGGCGTCGATGTTCAGCTGGTACTTCAGCACAAACGTCTGGGTCGGTGTCCTCCTGGCCCTGGTGGTCTCCCTGGGCATCGGCTACATCAACGGCTGGATCCTGATGAAAACCAAGCTGCCCAGCTTCATCGTCACCCTGGCCACTTTCCTGATGCTGACCGGCCTGAACCTGGGCCTGACCCGCCTGATCGGCGGCTCGGTGTCCTCACCGTCGATCTCCAACATGGAAGGCTTCGCTTCCGCGCGGGCGGTGTTCGCCTCCTCGGTGACCATCGGCGGCGTCGACGTCAAGATCACGGTGTTTATCTGGATCGCGCTCGTCGCGGTCGCCACCTGGGTGCTGATGCGGACCCGTGTGGGGAACTGGATCTTCGCCGTCGGCGGGGACGCCAACGCGGCCCGCGCCGTGGGTGTGCCGGTAAAGGCCACCAAGATCGGGCTGTTCATGGGCGTGGGCTTCTGCGGGTGGATCCTGGGCATGCACAACCTCTTCGCCTTCGACACCGTCCAGTCCGGTGAAGGTGTGGGCAACGAATTCCTCTACATCATCGCCGCGGTCATCGGCGGCTGCCTCCTGACCGGCGGCTACGGTTCGGCGATCGGCGGCGCAATCGGCGCGTTCATCTTCGGCATGGCCAACAAGGGCATCGTCTACGCCCAGTGGAACCCGGACTGGTTCAAGTTCTTCCTGGGCCTGATGCTGCTGCTGGCCACGATCGTCAACCTCATCGTCAAGCGCCGCGCGGAACTCAAGTAAAGGGGCCTAAGAGAAATGAACGCCAACGAGATCGACCAGCAAACGCTGCTCCAGAACGAAAAAGACCCCCTCACGCACACCCCCGTCCACCTGCTCTCCCTTGAGGGCGTCGGCAAGCACTACGGCAACATCATCGCCCTGTCCGATGTCACGATGGCCGTCGACAACGGCCGCGTCACCTGCGTCCTGGGAGACAACGGCGCCGGCAAGTCCACCCTGATCAAGATCATCGCCGGCCTGCACCAGCACGACGCCGGGGTGCTGAACATCATGGGCGAGGAACGGAAGTTCTCCTCCCCCCGGGACGCCCTGGATGCCGGCATCGCCACCGTCTACCAGGACCTCGCGGTGGTGCCCCTGATGCCGATCTGGCGGAACTTCTTCCTCGGCTCGGAACTGACGTCCGGCTTCGGCCCGTTCAAGAGCATGGACGTCGAGAAGATGAAGGAGATCACGCTCAAGGAACTCGCCGCGATGGGCATCGACCTCCGGGACGTGGAGCAGCCCATCGGCCAGCTCTCCGGCGGTGAACGCCAGTGTGTCGCGATCGCCCGGGCCGTGTACTTCGGCGCGAAGGTCCTGATCCTGGACGAGCCCACCGCCGCCCTGGGCGTGAAACAGTCCGGTGTGGTGCTCCGCTACATCCTGCAGGCCCGCGACCGCGGCCTCGGCGTCATCTTCATCACCCACAACCCGCACCACGCCTTCCCGGTCGGGGACCGGTTCCTGCTGCTCAAACGCGGCAAGTCGATCGGCTACTACGACAAGAAGGACATCACCCTCGACGAACTCACCGCCCAGATGGCCGGCGGCGCCGAACTCGCCGAACTCGCGCACGAACTCGAACAGCTCGGCGGACACGGCGACGTGGTCAAGGTAGTCCAGGGCGAAGTGGCCCAGACCACCGGCAAGACCCATTAGCAGCGCGGGGGAGCAGGGCCCGCCCGTCCGGGGACGGCACTGCTCCTTCCTGCGCCGGCCGAGTCAATGCCGGGAAGCCCCGGTCCACCGGAATCCCCGGTCCACCATCTGACCCGCTCCACCCTCCGACCCGGTCCACCCTCTGACCCGGTCCACCCTCCCGCAGCTGGAAATAATTGAAAGGACGAGCCCATGGCTTACCTAAATCGGAACGCCGCCGGCCTTCCCCGGCCCGTACGGATCGGGCTCATCGGCTCGGGCTGGATGGGCGCTTTCCACGCCGAGAGCATCGCCCGCCGCGTCCCGGGCGCCGAGCTCGCGGCCATCGCTGATCCCAACGTGGAATCCGCCGCGGCACTGGCCTCCGTCCTGGGCGCCGGCAAGGTGACGGCCGACGCCGCCGACATCCTGGCCGACCCGGAGATCGACGCCGTGATCATTGCGAGCCCGGCGCGCTTCCACTCGTCGCTGGTCGCCCAGGCCGCCGCCGCCGGAAAGCATGTGTTCTGCGAGAAGCCGGCGGGACTGGGCCTCGACGAGCTCGATGCCGCCCTGTCCGCGGTGGAGGCCGCCGGCGTGCACTTCCAGATCGGTTTCAACCGCCGGTACGCGGCGGACTTCCAGGCCGCCAAGAAGGATCTCGCCGCCGGCACCGTCGGGACACCGCAACTGCTGCGCTCGCTGACCCGGGATCCGGGCACGGGCAGCATCCCCAACGCGGCCAGGGTCCCGGCGTGGACGGTGTTCCTGGAAACCCTGATCCACGACTTTGACACCCTGAACTGGTTCAACGAAGGCGCCGAACCGGTGGAGGTCTACGCTATCGCCGATGCGCTCGTGGAACCCGGGCTGCGGGACCAGGGCTTCCTCGACACGGCCGTCGTGACCATCCGCTACAGCAACGGTGCCATCGCCGTGGCCGAGGCAAGCTTCAGCGCCCTCTACGGCTACGACATCCGCGGGGAAGTCTTCGGCTCCAAGGGCATGGTGCAGGCCGGGCGGGCCACGGAAACCGCGGCCCGCCGCTACACCGCTGGCGGGATGTCGGCCGACACGCCGCGGCTTAACGTGGAGCTCTTCCGGCAGGCCTATACGGATGAACTCGTCGACTTCACCGATGCCGTGCGCGCGCGGCGGGACGGTACGGCGCCGTCGTCGGCCGCGTATTCCCTGACGCCCGGCGCAGCGGACGCCCGGCGCGCGCTGGCCATGGCGCTGGCCTGCATCGAGTCGGTCCAGCGCGGCATTCCGGTGGCGGTCGGTACAGTCACCGTCAACACAGTCGCCGTCAACGAGACGGCCGTCCTCTGATGCGCCTTGCCGTCTGCGCCGAGATGGTCTTCACCGAGCTGCCGTTCACGGAGCGGGTGCGCCGGATCCACGAGGCCGGTTTCGACGTCGAACTCTGGGATTCGCGGACCAAGGACATCGGCGCGCTCAAGGCCACCGGGGCGGTGTTTTCCTCCATGACGGGATATACCGCCGGCAGCCTGGTGGATCCCGACACGGCGGACGAGGTGGTGCGGACGGCGGAGTCGCTCCTCCCGACCGCCCTGGAGCTCGGCGTGAGCCGGCTGGTGGTGCACCCGGCGGAACTCATCGACGGCCGGGCGGCCCGTCCGGCCTACCGGTCCAGCGGCCACATGTGGACCACCGGTGCCCGGACCCTGGAACGGCTCGGCAGGCTCGGCGAGCAATACGGGGTGACGTTCTGCCTTGAGAACCTCAACACCATCCTCGACCACCCCGGCATCCCGCTCGCCCGCGCCAGGGACACCCTGGCGCTCGTTCAGGCCGCAGGGCACCCGAACGCCAGGCTCATGCTGGACCTCTACCACGCCCAAATGGGAGAGGGGAACCTGATCGAACTCGTCCGGAGAGCCCTGCCGTACCTCGGCGAAATCCAGGTGGCGGATGTGCCGGGCCGCTGCGAACCCGGGACCGGGGAAATCAACTACGCCGCGGTCGCCAGGGCGCTCGCGGAGGCCGGCTACGACGGGACCGTGGGCATGGAAGCCTGGGCCAGCGGCGACAGCTATGCGGCACTGGAGGCCTTCCGGGCGGCCTTTACCGTGCCCGCACAACACACGAAAGTAGAAGTATGAGAGACGTCGTTCTGGGACTGGCCGGGGTGGGGCGGATCGGCGTGATGCACGCCAACAACATCGCCGCGCTCACCGGCGTCCTCAACCCGCAGGGCATCAACGTCCGGCTCCGGCTCACGGACGTCGCCGAAGACCACGCCCGGGCCATCGCCGCCGGGCTCGGCGCCGGGTTCCTGCCCTCGGTGGGCGCGCTCCTCGCTTCCGGGCTGGACGGACTCGTCATCGCCACCGGAACCGGCACCCACCCGGAGCTGATCAAAGCCGGTGTGGACGGCGGAATCCCGGTGTTCTGCGAGAAGCCCGTGGCCCTGAACGTGGCGGACGCCCTGCCCGTGCTCGACTACATCCGGGACCGGAACGGCGTGGTGCAGATCGGCCACCAGCGCCGCTTCGACGCCGGCTACCAGGAGGCCCGGCGTGCCTACCAGGCCGGGGAACTGGGCTGGATCCACTCGCTGCGCGCCGTCACCTGCGATATGGCGCCGCCGCCGGTCGAGTTCCTGGCCAGCTCCGGCGGGTTGTTCCGGGACTGCTCGGTGCACGATTTCGACATCCTGCGCTGGCTCACCGGCCGGGAAATCGTCGAGGTCTACGCGCGGGGCTCCAACAACGGGGACCCGGCCATCGGTGCGGCCGGGGATGTGGACACGGCCCTGGCGCTGGTGACTTTCGACGACGGCACTGTGGGAACGGTCTCGGCCACGCGGTACAACGGTGCGGGCCACGACGTGCGGCTGGAAATCCAGGGTTCCCTGAGCTCCCTCATGGTCGGCCTGGACGACAAAACGGCCCTGGCCTCGGCCGAAGCCGGGGTCCCGTTCCCGGCCGGGGAGCCGCACCGGACCTTCGCCGAGCGGTTTGACCAGGCCTACCGTTCCGAGATGGCTGCCTTCGTCGAGCTGATCCTGGGCCGCCGGGACAACCCCTGCACGCCGGAGGATGCCGTGGCTGCCTCCCGCGTGGCGGATGCCGCCCAGGAATCCCTCGCGAGCGGTGTGCCGGTGCAGGTCATCCAGACCGTGGCCGGCTGAACGGACTCCGTCAGGCGCCGAAAGGCAGCCGCGGGTCGAGGTCCTGGCCGTCCCAGGTCTGGCGGATCCAGCCGTGATGCGGGTCGTCGCTGATGAGCCAGTCGCGGACCGGGCCGGGGCCCGCCATCACGTTGAGGTAGTACAAGTCGTAGCCCGGGGCCGCCATGGCCGGGCCGTGCCAGCCGTAGGGCACCAGGACTACGTCGCCGGTCCGCACCTCCGCGGACACATCGATGGGGCGCTCGTCCGAGGCGTACACGCGCTGGTAGCCGATCGCGTCGTCGGCTCCCGGCCGGGCTGGTGCGCCGGGCGTCACCCGGGTCTCGAAGTAGTAGATCTCCTCGAGTCGGGTTTCGCCGTCCTTCTCCTCGTCGTGCTTGTGCGGGGGATAGGAGGACCAGTTGCCGGCCGGGGTCAGGACTTCGCAGACGATGAAACGGTCCGCTTCCAGCGCGGCGGGGGTCCCGAAATTGTGGACCTGGCGGGAGCAGTTGCCGGCCCCGC
>DATITT010000070.1:0-6549 GCA_035467435.1 Arthrobacter sp.
GATCACATCGGTCATCCAGTGGTGGCCCAGATAGACCCTGCTCATGCCCATCGCGAAGATGAAGGACCCGCCGGCCACTATCAGGCCGACCCGGGCGAGGGTGCTGTGGATCTGCAGGCAAGCGAGATAGACCACCAGCCCGATCACCACCGTGGTGTTGAGCGTGTGGCCGCTTGGAAACGACGGCGAGGATTCGAAGGGAGGGACGGCGTCGGAGTGGTCCGGGCGGGTCCTGCCGATCAGTGTCTTGCCTAGCGATGTCGCGGTCACGGAGACTGCTGCGGCCCCTCCGATCAGGATCAAGGGCCGCCAGGTCCGGCTGGTCCAGATGAGCCACGCGGTGAGGATGCTGGCCAGGATGGGCATCCCGACCCCGCCGCCGATGTAAGTGAATCCCGTGACGAACGAATCGAGGCCGGGGCTGCGGAGCTGTTCCATCATCCCCAGGGTGGGCTTGTCCAGGTTCGCCAGGCCGGCGTCATCCACCACGTCCTCATAGACCTCGGCACCCAATAGCGTCAGGACCAGCACGACGACGCCGCCGATGAGCATGGTGGCCCAAAGCGCCGCGTAGGGCACCACCCATTTGCCCCACCGATGCGTTATCCAGCTCTCCGACCCGGTGTTCACGGTATCTCCCGATTGTTGACGACGGCAGCTTTGCTGCCCAGCTTGCTTAGTACCGAAACTATCATTGAGCAATGACCACCCCCGAGCCCCGCCATAACGAGTGGATGGGCCTTGCCCTCACCGAAGCGCGTGCCGCCCTGGCCACGGCGGACGTGCCGATCGGCGCCGTCGTCATCGGACCCGACGGCACGGTGCTCGGCAGCGGGCGCAACGAACGGGAGGCCCTCGGGGACCCGACGGCGCACGCGGAGATGGTGGCCATCCGCGGGGCTGCCGCCCGGCTGCAGGAACCCAGCGCCCACGGAGGGAGCACCGGTGACGGCTGGCGGCTGGCGGACTGCACCCTGGTGGTGACGCTGGAGCCCTGCGCCATGTGCGCCGGGGCCGTGGTGCTGGCCCGGATTCCGCGGGTGGTGTTCGGCGCCTGGGACGAGAAGGCCGGGGCCGCCGGCTCCGTGTTCGATATCCTCCGCGAGCGCCGGCTCAACCACTGGGTGGAAGTGTACGGCGGGGTCAGGGAGGAGGAGTGCGCGGCGCTGCTGCGGGACTTCTTCGCCGGCCACCGGCAGCCGTAGACGCGGGACTGGGGCCCGCAGAGGATACGATGTTGGGGCCAGCCGAACGGAGGCGGAGTGCGATCTCCCCCCGACGCCTGGTCGCTGTGGCAATGACCGCAGCCGAAGGCGCAACAGGCATGCTTCCAGGGGGGCCACCTACATGTCCGGAGACGGCAGCAAGAGCATTTCATTCGTACTTCCGATCTTCAACGAGTCCGGCAACATATCCCGGTTGTACGAGCGCTTGGATTCGGTCTCGGCGATGCTCACGTATGAAGTCGAGATCATCTTCGTCAACGACGGCAGCACGGACGACTCCCTGGATCTCCTCGTGGACATCCAACGCCGGGACAACCGCGTACTCGTCATTGACCTTGCCAGGAATTTCGGCCACCAGCTGGCCGTTACCGCAGGACTTGATGCGTCCACCGGCGATGCCGTGATCGTCATGGACAGCGATATGCAGGATCCCCCTGAGGTGGCGGTCGAGCTCATTGAACGCTGGGAGGCCGGGTTCGACGTCGTCTACGCCCAGCGCCGGACGCGCAAGGACTCGGCCTTCAAAAGGGTGACTGCAGCGGCTTTCTACAAGCTGCTTCGAAGAGTGGCTGAGATCGATATCCCCCCGAATACCGGCGACTTCAGGCTTATGGACCGGCGCGTGGTCGACGAAGTCAACAAGTACCGGGAACACGACCGCTTCCTGCGCGGCATGGTCAGCCACGTTGGATTCAGGCAGGTGGCTGTTCAGTTCGACCGCGATGAGCGGTTCTCCGGAACGTCCGGGTACCCGCTGCGGAAGATGATGAAGCTTGCAGCGGACGGCATTCTTGGCTTCTCCACCTTTCCGCTGACCCTGATCTCCCGGATCGGCTATACGGCTGCCGCCCTCAGCGTGCTCGGCGTCATCTACGCGGTATACATGAAGCTGTTCGTCCCCGCAGCAGTCGTCGAAGGTTGGACGTTCATCGTGAGTTCGGTGCTGTTCATGGGCGGCCTGCAGCTGATCATGCTGGGAATCCTGGGCGGCTATATCGGCAGGATCTACAAGGAAGTCCAGAACCGCCCGCTCTACGGTGTCCGGCAGGTCCATGGCCGGACCGCGGACGCGCCGTCCGCGAAATACAGCCGGAAGGCCTCGAAACCGTGAGCGAAGCTGCGGACAGACCGGGCACTGCGGAGGAAGATCTCGCTGTCCCTCCGGCAACTCCGGCCGGTGCAGTCCCGCTCAGGAGCTCGTTGCCCAAGTTCGTCGCGGTGGGCATCACCAACAACCTGATCGGCTATCTGACGTTCGTTGTGCTTTCGCTCGGGGGAATGTCTGCCATTGGCGCCATGTCCATCAGCTATGTACTCGGTATGTTCATCAGCTTCGCGGGCAACCGGAAGTGGACCTTCAGCCACGACGGCGGACTGGGCTCTGCACTGCTGAGATTCATCGGGGTCAATGCAGTCTGCTACGGCCTCAACGTCGGCATTCTGGCCCTATTCGTGAATCAGCTGGGTCTGCCACAGATCCCTGTTCAGTTCTTTGCCCTCGGCGTTGTAGCCAGCTGCACTTTTCTGCTGATGCGCCTTTGGGTATTCCGTCCCAACCTAGGAACAGACCGTTGACTGAAGCGCACCAGGTACAGGGCAGGGAGGTGCCCGGCGATGCCAGGTTCCGTGTCCTGTTCACTCTTGCCGGGGCTGTCGCCGCCTGGATGATCGCCCCCGCCCTGATCCCCAACGTGGCGTTCCGGCTAATGGCCACGGCAGCTACCGCCATCGTTTTCTGGGACCATCGGCTCATCGCGGCTTTCTATGTGGCGATGTTCCGCCACCTCGGCTCACGCCTCCGCGCCAGGATCGACCAGGCCTGGCTGATACTGGTGCCCAGCCTGCTGTTGTGCGCCCTGATGCTGTGGATTTTTATCAGCATCATCGTCGCCCCGATCGAACCCGATTGGGGCGTCTTCAGATACGACACGGTGCCGGTGCTGTTGGGATCACTCACCATCATGTTGATCCTCCCCTCCGCGCACTCCGCCGCCACCAGGACCGCGAAGTGGCTGGAAGGGCGGCCCTCGTGGGCCCACGGCGTGCTGTTGACGGCAGTGCTGGGCATACTCTTCACAATCCAGCTTCGTCTGGCCGTCTCCATCTACCTGTTCCCCGGCTGGGACGTCGACGCTGTCCTCAAGAACGCCTTCGGAGTGGCAGACGGGTCTGTGGACGCCATCGACCCGGACTACTTCGCCCAGTACCCCAACAACATCATGCTCGTGCTGATCCTTGCCCAGTTCAGCAGAATTGTGCTGGCACTGGGCGGTACAGATCTTCTGCTGGCGAGTGTGGTGCTGAACGCCGCAGTCCTGCTGTGTGGAGTTCTCTTGACTTACCTTGTGGCCCGCCGGCTCGCCGGGACAGGCACGGCGATTCTCACACTTATACCGTCGACAGTTTTCCTGGTGGTCTCTCCGTGGATAGCTGTGCCGTACTCGGATTCGCTGGGCCTGCTGTTCCCCGTGCTGCTGCTCTACCTGTACCTCGTAGCCCGAAACGCCACGCGTTGGTGGAGCCGGCTCCTGGTGTGGAGCCTGATGGGGTTTGTTGGCCTGGTGGGCTTCAACATCAAGCCCACGGTGGTCTTTGTTCTGATCGCCATCGTCCTGGTTTTCCTGACAACCACCGTGTTCGTCAGGTCAACGCTGCGGGAAAAGGCCGCAGCCCTTGGCGTTGTTGGCGCCGCGTTGGGAGTCTTCATAGCCGGCAGCAGCGCTGTGACTCACATCCAGCAGAGCAGCCCCGTGATTTCCTTTGACGTGACCAACAACCCCGAGGCCTTTCCGCTCACCCACTTCCTCAAGATGGGAGCCACCGGGTATGGCGCTTTCACCCAGACCGATGTCTGGGAAACGGCTGACATCAAGGACCCGCAGGAACGGTTCCAAAATGGGCTTGATGTCTACGCCCAACGCGTTCAGGCCATGGGTCCGGCGGGATATGCCGATTTCCTTGCCCGCAAGGCCATCTGGACCTTCGGTGACGGGACCTTCCACATGTGGACTGAAGGCGTCGTTAAGAGCCAGGACGATCCTTTCATTTCGAAGGATCCGACAAGCCGCAGCATTCAGGATTACCTGTGGGCGAAGGGGGAGCATTTCCCGTTCACCATGAGCGTCTGGCAGTCATTCTGGATGGTGATCATCCTCCTGACCGCCGCCCCACTGGTCCTGCGCGGCGGAAAGCTGTTCACGGGCCCAAGCGCCATCATGCGGCTGTCCATCCTTGCGTTGTTCCTCTTCCTGCTGCTTTTCGAGACCCGCTCCCGGTATCTCTACCTCTATCTTCCGTTCTTCATTCTGTTGGCCACTTTGACGCTCGATTCAGTCATGGCTAGGTTGCCGGACCCCCGGCCGCTGCCAGAGCGTCGATCCGCGCCTGCCGCGATGCCGGTGAGTCGAGGCTAAAGGCGCGGAAGTCCCCGAGGTCCTCGCGGATCCAGTCCTCAATTTCGGCGATCCGCCGGGTCACCGCAGCCGTGGGGGCCCGGAACACCCAGGGCGCGATCCGTTCCGTGCCGGGATCGTACTGCCACAGCCCGATGATCCGGCCCCGGTCGACGATGGGATGGTCCGGGAGGTCCGCCTGCAGCGCCAGCGAACCCGGAATGTTCATGTGCTGGTCTTCCTCTGCCAGCAGGTCGGCGGCGTTGCGCCGCAGCAGCGCGAGGGAGTCCGTTCCGGCGAGCAGTTGGATCTGCTCTTCCTCCGGTTCCTGGAACGCGGCGAGTTGTTCGACGTCGTCGGGCAGCATCCACAGCGTCTCACCGGCGGCGGTGGGGACCTCCACCGCGCCGACCGAGGCCAGCGCTGCCTTGCTCTGGGCCACCGTGAAAGCCGTGAACCACTGCGACTGTTTGAAGGTAGCCCCTCCGGTCCAGCCCAGGTAGCGGCGGATCAGTTCGGTGCGGGCCTGGTCGTCGTCGAGCGGGCTGGGCGGCAGGTTCCACAGTTCGTAGGCGTAGCGCTGCTGGTCGAGGCGGCCAGTGGCCGGGACCCGGCGGATCCGGCCCTGGGACTGCAGGATGCCAAGGGCCGTGGGCAGCGTGGTGGTGGCGCCCTTTCGCTTGCCTTCCTCGCCGAGGTTGCGCACGGATTCGCCCAGTTCCTCCTTGAGCTGCCGGGGGTCCATCGGGGCGGCGGCCTCGGCGAGCGTGTGCAGCACCTGTTCCTCCAGCAGGGCGATTTCGCCGCGGTCCACGCCGAGCCTGCCGACCACCTTGACGGCCGCCTCGGCGGCGTCGCGACTGAGCGTCAGCGCCCAGGCGAAGTCGTCCCGGCCCAGGACGTAGGTGCAGCCGCGCGCCGTCGGGAGTTCGAGGATCCGGTGCGCCAGGACGTCGGCGTCCACCTGTTCGCGGCGGATGCCGGCGCGGGCGAACAGCGTGAGGTAGGGGTTGGCGCCGCCGACGGAGCGCGCCCAGCCCGCCCGGGCGAACACCTGCTCCGCGGTGCAGCCGGCCAGCGAGCCGTCCAGGCCCTGTTTGTGCCAGGCCCAGGCGCGGAGCCGCTCCCGGGTGAGGGTCCGGGCCGGTGGCGCGTTCGCCGTCCGGAGGTGCGTGGTCAGGGGCTGGGGCGTCATGGGGTCATTGTCCACCAGCTTGTGCGGCAGGGGAATCTTCCGCGGCCGGCTTTCCTGCGCAGCACCAGGCGGGGCAGCCGGCGGCTGCGCGGCCCGGTGCTCCCGGTCCAGGGCTGCCAGCACGGTCCGGGCCGTGGCGTCCCAGCCGGGCAGACGGTCCCGGGCATCAACCGCTGCGGCCCGCCAGCGGGTGCGGAGGCCGGGTTCGGACAGCCAGCGCCGCAGCACCTCCGTGAGGGGCGCCGGGTCGGTGCCGAGGGCGACGGCGGTTCCCGGCAGGGTTGCCCTGCTGTCCGTTGCCGTGGACGCTGGCGCGGGGGTGCCCGCGGCGAGGGCCTCGACGGCGCCCGTGCCGGCCCGGACCACCACCGGCACACCCCGCGCAATCGACTCCGTCACCACAAGCCCGAAGGTCTCGGCCTGGGAGATGAGCAGGCTAAGGTCGGCCGCGGCCCATTCCGCTTCCAGGGCCCCGCCCCGCAGTTCGCCCGGGATCCGGATGCGGTCCTGCAGTCCCAGCCGGTTCACCATGTCCCGGAGGCGCGCGGCATAAACCGGATCCGCGGTGTCGGAACCGGTCAGGGAGGCGGTCCACGGCAGGTCCGTCAGGTCTGACAGGGCGGCAAGGAGCAGTGCCTGGTCCTTGTTCGGGAGCAGGGCGGCGACGGCGAGGAGATGCGGCGGGTCCGATCCGTCGGCCAGCGCGGCGGCGTCACTGCCGGGCAGGGCAGTCCGG
>DATITT010000071.1:0-2085 GCA_035467435.1 Arthrobacter sp.
TCGAAGTGCCGGCCCGGGTGCGGGGTGTTGGGGGTGCCCTCAAAGATCACCTGCGTGGCGCCGTTGGAGAGCGGGCCGTACAGCTCGTAGGTGTGGGCCGTAACCCAGGCGAGGTCGGCCGTGCACCAGTGGACATCGCTGTCGCGGAGGGCCGGGTCCGGGTTGCTGAAGAGGTGCTCGAAGCTCCAGGACGCCTGCGTGAGGTAGCCGCCGGAGGTGTGGACCAGGCCCTTGGGCTTCCCGGTGGTGCCGGAGGTGTACATGATGAACAGCGGCGTTTCGGCGTCGAACGCTTCCGGCGTGTGGAGCGCGGAGGCCTGCCCGACGGCGTCATGCCACCACACGTCGCGGCCCCCGGTCATCGGGACGGTGTCCAGGAGGCCCGGTGCGGTGGTGCGGTTGACCACCAGGACATGCTCGATGGCGTTGTCCCCGGCGACGGCCGCGTCCGCGTTGTCCTTGACCGGCACGGCGACGCCGCGGCGGAACTGCCCGTCGGTGGTGACGAGCAGCTTGGCGCCCGTGTCCTCCACCCGGAACTTGAGCGCCTCGGCGGAGAACCCGCCGAAGACGAGCGAGTGGATGGCGCCGATGCGGGCCACGGCCAGGGTGATGATCACGGTTTCCGGGATGACCGGGAGGTAGATGACCACCCGGTCGCCCTTGCTGATACCGAGGCCCAGCAGGGCGTTGGCGGCCCGGGAAACCTCGCGCTGCAGCTCGGCGTAGGTGATGGTGCGGCGGTCGCCGGGCTCGCCCTCGAAGTGCAGGGCCACCTTGTCCCCGCGTCCCGCCGCTACATGGCGGTCAACGCAGTTGTAGGCGACGTTGAGCCTGCCGCCGTCGAACCAGGTGATGTCCGGGCCGGTGCCGGCGTCGACGTCGGCCGGAACCCGGCGGTGGGTGGTGTGCCACGGCTTGTCCTGCCCGGGCACGTCCTCCCAGTCGAGCCGGAGGGCCGCTTCTTCCCAGAAGGAGAGGCGCTCCGCTTCGGTGGCCGGGTGTCTGGCCGGGGCTGTCTCGGTACTTACGCCCATCGTTTCACCGCCCATTTCTCTGCGAGGCCCAGCAGGGCGTCGGTGATTTTTCCAATGACGGCGAGCAGCACGATTGCCAGCAGGAGCCGGTCCGTCCGGCCATTGTTCTGCGAGTCTGTGAGCAGGAAGCCGAGCCCCATTGAGGAGGCGATCAGTTCGGCGGCCACCAGGAACAGCCAGGCCTGGGCCAGCGCCAGCCGGAGGCCGGAGAAGACTGCCGGCACCACGGCCGGGAGCTGCACCGTGGTCAGCAGCTTGACACCCCTGAGTCCGAACGCGCGCGCCGCTTCCACCAGGTTCCGGTCCACGTGGCGCAGCGCCAGGGAGACGGTGGTGAAGACCGGGAAGAAGGCTCCGATCAGGATGAGGGTGATTTTGGAATCCTCGCCGATCCTCATCCACAAAATCAGCAGCGGCACCCATGCGAGCGACGGGACGGCGCGGAGCGCACCGATGGTCGGGGCGAGCAGGGCATCGGCGAACCTGGAGAGGCCCACCAGCGATCCGAGGACCAGGCCCAGGGCCGCGCCGGCGGCGAAGCCGATCAGCACACGCTGGGTGGAGATTGCGATGTGCTGGCCCAGCTGGCCTCGCTGCAGGAGGTCGATGCCTGCCTCCAGCACCATGGCCGGCGGCGGGAGCTGGACAACGCTGAACACGCCGGCAGCCGTGGACAGCTGCCAGGCGGCCAGCACCGCCGCGGGAATGATCAATCCAAGGAGCAGACGCGCCCAGCCGGTGGCCAGGATCCCGGCGGGGGACCATCCGTTCGCCGGGGGGCCGCCCGAACCCGTAAGGTCCGGGTCCGGCCGGGCGGCGTCTGCTGGAGTTGCGGGGACGGCTGCAGCGCGCCCGTCCGCAACCTTAGTGCCGGTGACGGCGGGATTCCTGAGCTGTGTCATCAGGAATCCTTGATGGCGGACGCGTCCGCCTTCTTCACCAGCGAGTCATCAAGAAGGGAGGCCACGGCGTCGTCGATCTGCTTCTGCGTTTTGACGTCGCCGGTCTCCACGAACGTGGGGCCGATCTTCGCCAGGACAGTGCGCTG
>DATITT010000072.1:0-12705 GCA_035467435.1 Arthrobacter sp.
GGTGCCTCACGGCGGCGGGCATTTTCTTTGCCGTCTGCGCCCCCCCGGGTTCGGACGAGTGACGCGGGTTCGGACTGACGACGCCGGTCTGGTCTGGCGCTACGCGGGTCCGCGTAGCGCCCGTCCGAAAGTGTAGCGCCCAGCAGGAACCGTAGCGTCCGTCCGAAAGTGTAGCGCCCAACAGGAACCGTAGCGCCCAGCAGGAACCCCGGCGAAAAAGGGTGCGGCAGTGCTGCCGGGTCAGGCCTTGGGGCCGCGGACGCGGGAGAACCCCCGCCAGAGGCCGTAGATAGCCCCTCCGACGGTGGCCGCCTTGAGCCCCAGGGTGGCAGCGCGGCGTCCGGCGCGGAAGTCGTAGACCGGCCAGTTGTTGTCGCGGGCATGGCGGCGGAGCCCGGAGTCGGGGTTGATGGCCACCGGGTGCCCCACCATGCTCAGCATCGGGATGTCGTTGCGCGAATCGCTGTACGCCCAGCAGCGGGCCAGGTCCAGCCCCTCGGCCTCGGCCATCGCTCTGACGGCCACCGCCTTGGCGGGGCCGTGCAGGATCTCGCCGACTAGCCGGCCAGTGTATGAACCGTCGAGGATCTCGCCCACCGTGCCGAGCGCGCCGGTGAGGCCCAGCCTGGTGGAGATCACCGTGGCCACCTCGACCGGCGTCGCCGTCACCAGCCAGACCCGGCGGCCCACCCGAAGGTGCTGCTCGGCCAGCGCCTTGGCCCCCGGCCAGATCCGGGATTCGATCATTTCGTCATAAACCTCTTCACCGAGGACGTTAATGTCCTCTACGGTGAAGCCGGCGGCCAGGCCCAGGGCGGTTTCGCGGACGGCATGGACGTCAGCCAGCTTCTCCCCACGCACCACAAACATGAGCTGCTTCCAGGCAATCCCGAGCGCCTGGGGAATCGTGAAAGCCCCGCGCTGGTGCATCTTGCGGGCCACATGGAACAGGCTGGCCCCCCGCATAAGGGTGTTGTCGACGTCGAAGAACGCGGCTTCGCCGTGCTGCGGTGCTGCAACAGGGTCGGTGACCACAACGGCGTACTTTCCTTCGGGCATGCCACGAGTCTAGTCACCACCGGGGCCGGTTCCGGTCGCACGGACCGCAGCGGCGGCGCTGGAGGTGCCGGGCACGTCGACGCGGGCGCGGCGGCCGGGCTACCGTGGAGCCATGCCAAGCCCCGACGTCGTCCTCATCACCAAAGCTGACTGCCATCTGTGCGCGGCGGCGCGCGCCGCCGTCGGCCGCGTCACCCAGAGCCTCGGGATCGGATGGCGTGAGCAGCCCGTGGACGATGACCTCGAACTGCGGGAACGCTTTGCGGAGGAGATCCCCGTGGTCCTGGTGGACGGCGTGCAGCGGGACTTCTGGAAGATCGACGAAGCGCGGCTGGAGCGGACGCTGCGGCGGGCGCTGGGCCAGCAGGCCTAAGGCGCGGGGAGCCGCCGGGGGCGGCTGCTTTGTTCGTGGAACTGCGGGGGCTCTAGAGTGGAAGTCACAACGCGACTCAATGGAGCAGATAGTGACTTCGCTGGATTCATCCCCTGAGGCGATGCCCGGGGGAGCAGGGGCTGCCGCCAAGCAGATTCCGCCTGCGGCCGTGGCCCGGCTGACCATTTACCTGCGCGCCCTCACCACCCTGCTTGCCGAAGGCATTGACCGGGTCTCATCCGAATCCCTGGCCGAGGCCTCAGGGGTCAGCTCGTCCACGCTCCGCAAGGACCTGTCCTATGTCGGCTCCTACGGGACCCGTGGCGTCGGCTACGAAGTCCAGTACCTCAACCGGAATATCGCCGCGGCGCTGGGTCTGACGCGCGACTGGAAGGTCGCCATCGTCGGGGCCGGCAACCTGGGCAAGGCGCTGGCCCGGTACGCCGGATTCGAATCCCGGGGCTTCGATATTGTTGCGATCTTCGACGCGGACCAGATGGTGGTGGGCAGCGAGGTGGGCTGGCTGCGTGTCAGTGATGCCGCCGATCTCGAACCGGTGCTGCGGCGGACCGGCGCCAACATGGTGGTGCTGGCCCTGCCGGCCGCCGTGGCGCAGGGCGTCTGCGACCGGGTGATTGCCGCCGGTGTGCGGAGCATCCTCAGCTTCGCCCCGGTGATGCTGCAGGTGCCGCCTGGGGTCAACCTGCGCAAGGTGGACATGGCCACCGAACTCCAGATCCTCGCCTATCACGCACAAAGGGCGCAGGACCCGGAGGATGCCGACTAGTTTCAGTCGGCCTGTCCGGTTCCCGCGCCCGCTGCGCTGGTGCCTGCGGCTTAGTACGGTCCGCCCGGCTGCCCGTAGGGGTTGGCGAACGGCTGCCGCTTGGCGAAGTACGGCGACGCGGCCGGCAGGTACAGCATCACAATGCCTGCGATGCCCAGCAGGACTGCCAGCGTGCCGAGGCTCAGCGGGAAAATGCTGAAGATCGACAGGGCGGCGAAGACCGTCCCGAGGATCCGTGCCCAGTTCTTGCCCTTGCGCACATTCAGTGCGACGAGCGCGTAGAGCCCGGCGCTGATCACGGCGAACACCACAATGCTCCCGGCGAGGACAGGCCGGATGTCTTCAAAGCGGATGTCCGTGCCGCTGGCGCCCATCTGCTCCTCGAACATGCCCCGCATTTCCGGGGAATCCAGGGTGCCGAGCGCCATCAGCATGGAAATGATCCATACCGCGCCGGACGCGACGATGAGCCAGAACGCCGTGTTGACGAGCTTGGGCATCCCGGCCTTGCCCTGCGGCTGCTCGGAGGGGTACTGGGCGTAAGGGGACTGGCCGTATCCGGGCTGTCCGTACTGCGGAGCCTGCTGGTTGTACGGGGGCTGGTTGTTCTGCGGCTGGTTCTGGCCGTACTGCGGAGCCTGCTGCCCGTACTGGGGCTGGTTCTGGCCGTACTGCGGCGCCTGCTGCCCGTACTGCGGCGCGGAGGGGGCCTGCCCGTACTGGGGCGCGGCGGGCGGGTTCTGCCCGTACTGCGGTGCGGACGGCGGCTGCTGGCCGTACTGGGGTGCGTTCTCGCCGGAGCGGGGGGCCGGCTGGTCGCCCGGCTCGGGGGAGTCCGGGTTCGACGGCGGGACTGGCGGGATGCTCATGGGCGTTCCTTTGCGTGGCGGTGCGGTTCGGTTCGGTGCGGTTCGGATACCGGAAACAGCTTCCTGCCCTGCCCCCAGCATGGTTTAGTTCCACCGTACCGCGCACCGGCGCCCCCGCGGATCATTCCGGAGAGGTATTCTCGCCGCGGTCCCGGGCCTCCGGTGGGGTCCGGTTCCGCAGCGGACGGAGGGTGCCCGGAAACCGCCGGGGGCACAGCTCCGTCGCAGGTCAGACGCAGGTCGGGCGCAGGTCAGGCGCGGCCCCGCAGCGAGGCGAACCATGCCTGGGAGTTGGGCAGCCACATCAGCACGGCGGCCACCAGGCTGATGGTGAAGCCCGGCCAGCTGCCTGCCCCACGGCCCTCGGCGGCACTGGTGTTGAGGATGGCGAGCAGCAGGGAAATGCCGGCGACGATCGTGAGGGCGAAGCGGGCCCACTCAAGGCCTTCCTTCATCTTCATGGCCAGGATGACCTGCGCCCCCGCGAGGGCCAGGGCCACCAGCACCAGCAGGAGCACGATGAATCCCAGGCCCGGAACGACGGCCAGGAGCACGAACGCCCCGAAGAGGCCCACGACCCCAACCAGCAGGCCCAGCAGCCCGCCGATAATCCAGATCCAATAGGCAACTTTGAGCTCGACTGGCAGCCAGCTGACCGTGAACATGTCGGAGAATCCGCCCCGGGGCATCATGTCGTAGAAGTCCCGTGGCCGGTCCGACGGCATCTCAAAGCGGAATCCGCCCGGTGTCCGGTTGCCTGATGCGTTGCCCTGCGTTCGGCTGCCTGGAGCCGTACCCGGCGTTCGGCTGCCCGAAGTTCGGTTGCCTGGTGTCTGGTTCCGCGGGGGCTGGGCACCCCGCTGCTGCGGCTGAGGTACCTCACTGGGGTTGCTCATGGCACTTACTGTAGACCGCGGATGTGCCGGTATCGAGGGAACTTCGGCATGTTGCGGAGCATGTCGGGGGTGCCGTCAGTTGCGGCCCGTTCGCGCTCTGCGGGAGTTGCCTTTCCGGAGGTGGGGCCGCCGCCGGATAACCACAAATCACGTCCGGATTAAACGGAACACCCCGCCTCGTCACACGGACGAAACGGGGTGCCAGCGGCTGGACGCCGCAGGTCCGGCCAGTCCGCGGGTCCGGCCAGATCCCGGGGACTGGCCGGACCAGCGAGGGTGACTAGGCTGCGGGAGCGATGAAGGCCAGTTCGAGGTTGACGGCAACCTTGTCGCTGACCAGCACGCCGCCGGCTTCGAGGACTGCGTTCCAGGTCAGGCCGAAGTCCTTGCGGCTGATCGTGGTCTCGGCGGACAGGCCGGCGCGGGTCAAGCCGAACGGGTCGACGGCAACGCCGTTGAACTCGGTCTCGAGGGCCACCGGGCGGGTAACACCCTTGATGGTCAGGTCACCCTGGAGTTCGTAGCTGTCACCCTTGGGGACGATGCTGTGGGAGACGAAGGAGATTTCCGGGAACTTCTCGACGTCGAAGAAGTCCTCGCCGCGGACGTGGCCGTCGCGGTTGGCGTCGCCGGAGTCGAAGCTCGCGGCCTTGATCGTGGCGTTGACCTTGGAGTCGGCCACGTTCTCGGCGAGGTCCAGGGTGGCCTCCGCGTCCTTGAACTGACCGCGGACCTTGCTGATGCCCGCGTGGCGGACGGTGAAGGCGATCTCGCTGTGCGAGTTGTCGAGGGTCCAGGTGCCGGTGGTGACGTTAGCGGGAAGTGCCATGGTGTTGCTCCTTGAGTCGGGTGGATCGAGCGGTAGGTCTGATCGTCAGGTGAAGCCCCATTTGTTGAAGTCTCAACTAACTGCTTCACCCAGTATAAACATGCATTTGCATCTTTTATTCCAACTCCGGGGAACATTTCGGAAAACTCGTCAGTTCTACTTCTTGTAGAAGATTTCGTCATTACCCTGCCCTTTGAGAAACTGGTACACATGCCCCAAGCCACTGTTCATTTGCTCCGCCACGGCGAGGTCTACAATCCCGATGGCGTCCTGTACGGCAGGCTGCCCGAATTCCATCTCTCCGAGCTTGGCCGGGAGATGGCCCGGACGCTGGCGGAGCACTTCAGTGCGAGGTCCGCGCAGGGAGCGAACATCGTGCACCTCGTCGCCTCGCCGCTGACCCGCGCGCAGGAGACGGCGCAGCCCATCTCCGAGGCGCTGAACCTCGGGATCACCACCGAGGACCGGATCATCGAGGCCGCCAACTACTTCGAGGGCATCCACGTGAACAAGGCTGAGATCTTCAAGCCGAAGCACTGGCCCATGCTGCGCAACCCGTTCCGGCCCTCCTGGGGCGAGCCCTACAAGGACCAGGCCGCCCGGGTCATGGCCGCAGTGCAGGACGCCCGGCTGCGCGCCATCGAGCTCGGCGGCGAGGGGGCCGAAGCCATCCTCGTCAGCCACCAGCTGCCCATCTGGGCCACCCGGCTCAGCGCCGAGGGCAAACCGCTGTGGCATGATCCGCGCAAACGCGAATGCACCCTCACCTCGGTGACCTCCCTGGTGTTCGACGACGCCGGGAACCTCTCGCGCGTCGAGTACAGCGAGCCTGCTGCCGCCCTTCTCCCCGGTGCCTCCAGCACCCCCGGAGCCTGAGCATGACCGGTAAGAACGCCAACGCGTCACCGATGTCCCGCCGCAGGGTCCTGACAGCGGGCGGTGCCGCCCTCGCCGTCGTACTGGGTCTTTCCGGTTGCGCCCAGGAGGATGCGCTGGCCAAACAGGCCAAGGCCGGCGACAACAAGAACTACGTGGCCGGCGACGGTTCGGTGACGGAATTCGCCGCCGCGGACCGCAAGAGCGCCATCGCCATCGAGGGCACCCTCTTTGACGGCACCGAGGTGACGCCCGGGGCCTTCCAGGGCCAGGTGACAGTGCTCAACTTCTGGTTCGCGGCCTGCGCGCCCTGCCGGGTGGAGGCCCCCTCGCTGGAGGCCCTGCACCAGGAGTTCAAGAGCCAGGGTGTGCAGTTCTTCGGAGTCAACCTCCGCGACGAGAAGGCCACCGCGGAAGCGTTCGACAAGACCTTCAACCTGACCTACCCGAGCTTCGACGACAAGGACGGAGCCGTGCTGCTGGCCGTGTCCGGCCTGGTTCCGCCGGGAGCCGTGCCCACCACGCTCGTGCTGGACAAGCAGGGACGCGTGGCCTCCCGTGTCCTTGGCGAGATCCAAAAGGGCACCCTCAAGGCCCTCATCGCCGCCGCCGTGGCCGAGTAGCGGACGGGCCAGCCACCGTGAACAGCCCCTTCGCCGAAGCCATCCTGAGCGGTTCGCTGCTGCTTGCCATCCCTGTGGCGCTGCTCGCCGGTTTCGTTTCCTTCCTTTCTCCCTGCGTGCTGCCCCTCGTGCCGGGGTACCTGGGCTACGTCACGGGACTGACCGGCGTCGACCTCCAGAAGCAGAAGCGCGGCCGCATGCTGGCCGGCATCGGGCTCTTTGTCCTGGGGTTCTCGGTGATTTTTGTGCTCCTTGGCGGGGCGTTCGGGCAGCTGGGGACGCTGATCACCGGCTCGCAGAACGCCTGGATCACCCAGGTCCTGGGCATCCTGGTGATCATCATGGGCGTCGTGTTCATGGGCGGCTTCGGCTGGCTCCAGCGCGACGCCAAGATCCAGTCGAAGCCGCCGGCCGGACTGTGGGGCGCGCCGCTGCTGGGCATCACCTTCGGCCTCGGCTGGGCGCCCTGCATCGGCCCGACCTATTCCGCGGTCCAGCTGCTGAGCCTCTCCGGCGGGTCCTCGGCCGCCAAGGGCGCGTTCCTGGCGTTCGTCTACAGCCTGGGCCTGGGCATCCCCTTCCTGCTGATCGCCCTGGCCGTGCGCCGCGGCATCGGCGTGATGTCCTTCTTCCGCACGCACCGGCTCGCCATCCAGCGCATCGGCGGCGGCATCCTGGTGGGGCTGGGCCTGCTGATGGCCAGCGGCGTATGGGGAACCTGGGTTTCCGAGTTGCAGTACTGGTTCCAAACCGATGTGAAATTGCCGATCTGATGAGCGAGCGAGTGAACGAAGAGAAGAAGTCCCCGGCCCCCGGCGCCAAGCCTGGCGGCGCGTCCGGCGGTGGGCCTGGCGCGAAGCCCGGCACCAAAACCGGCGGCAGCCCGGTGGCCGCCGCCAAGGCTGAAGCTGTCCTGCCGACGCTTGGGCCGATGGGCATGCTCCGCTGGGCCTGGACCCAGCTGACCAGCATGCGCACCGCGCTGTTCCTGCTGCTGATGCTGGCGGTGGGGGCGGTTCCCGGGTCGCTGTTCCCGCAGCGGCCGGCCAATCCCTCGACCGTCACGCAGTACATCAAGGACAACCCGGACTACGGCAAGATCCTCGACGCGCTCCAGCTCTACGATGTGTACTCCTCGGCCTGGTTCTCGGCGATCTACATCCTGCTGTTCATCTCGCTGATCGGCTGCGTGGTCCCGCGGGCCATCGCGCACTACAAGGCGATGCGCTCCCAGCCGCCGCGGACGCCCGCACGGCTGTCCCGGCTGCCCGAATACGGCACCCTCGTGATACCCGCCGGTGCCGGGATCCCGGCGTCGCGCGCCATTGACGAGGCCGCCGGGCTGCTGAAGAAGCGCGGCTACCGCGTCGACGTCCGCGACCGCGACGGCGCCCGGCCGTCGGTGGGGGCGGAACGCGGCTTCCTCCGCGAAGTCGGCAACCTGGTCTTCCACACCTCGCTGATCGGCGTGCTGGTCTCAGTCGCGATCGGCGGGCTGTTCGGCTACAGCGGGCAGCGGATCCTCGTGGAGGGCGACACCTTCGTCAACACCCTCGTCGGATACGACCAGTTCACCCCGGGCACCAACTTCCAGAGCAGCCAGCTGCAGCCGTACTCGGTGCAGCTGGACAAGTTCCAGATCACGTTCGACCGGGAGTCCCAGGGCAAGGAGGGCCAGCCCATCGACTTCAGGGCCGACGTGACCACCAGGGAATCCCCGGATGCGCCCGCCGAGAAAGCGGTGCTGAAGGTCAACGAGCCGCTCACCCTTGGCGGCACCAGCATGTACCTCACCGGCAACGGCTACGCCCCGGTCGTCACCATCCGCGACGGCGCCGGCAACATTGCCATGCAGGGGCCGGTGGTGGCCAAGCTGCAGGGCGACAACTACTACTCCTCCGCGGTCATCAAGGTCCCGGACGCCAAGCCGGAGCAGCTGGCCTTCGCCGGCTTCTTCCTGCCCACCGCGTTCATCACCGAGGAAGGCGTGTCCTTCAGTGGTGATCCGGACCTGTTCAACCCGCAGCTGACCCTGAACTCGTACTACGGCGACCTCGGCCTGGACGACGGCGCCCCGCAGAACGTCTTCGAGCTCGACGTCAAGGAGCTCACGCCGCTCAACGCCCGCAACCTCGACGCCGGCGGCATCACCCTTTCCCCGGGCGCCAGCTACACCCTCCCGGACGGCAAGGGCACCATCAGCTTGGACGGCGTGAAGCGCTACATCGGCGTCGACATCCACCACAATCCGGGCCAGCTCTACGCCCTGATCTTCGCGCTGCTGGCGGTGGCCGGCCTGGTCACCTCGCTGTACGTGAACCGCCGCCGAGTCTGGGTCCGCACCGGGACCCACGCGGACGGCCGCACCATGGTCGAATACGGGCTCCTGGCCCGCGGCGAGGACCACCGGCTGGCCGGGGAGGCAGCCGCGCTCCGCAAGCTGCTTGCCGGCGCCTGGGATCTCGACGACGGCGGCTCCCAGTCGGCTCCCAGCGGGGGAGCGGATAATGACCGGGCGGATACCACGCTGCCCGGAGCCAGCGTTGGTGCCGGTGCTGGGCAGGTCTCCACGGACCACCCCGCAGCAGACTTCATCCAGTCAACAGCAGGCTCTTCCGAGTCAAAGAAGGAACAGTAATGCCTCCCATCAACGAAACCATGGGCCAGTACAGCGAGTTGTTTATGCTCCTCGCGGCAGGCACCTACACGGTGGCGTTCATCGCCTTTGCGTGGGACCTGGCCAAGAGCAGCAAGACGCTGCGCGCGGTGGACCTTAAAGCCGCCGAGCTCTCCGGTGCCGCGGCTGCCCGCGTTCCGGTGGCTGCCGGCGTCGGGTCCTCCGCCTCTGCTGTTGACCGGGCGGACGGGGATGTGGCCGGGCCCGTTGGCCGGGCCGAGCGCCCGACGTCGTCCGTGGCGGGTGCGTCCGCCGGGAACACCGCCGGCATCGGCCAGACCGCCGACGGCGCCATGCGCTACTCCGCCGAACGCCGTGCGCCCGCCCGGGTCGCCGTCGCCCTGACCGTGCTGGGTGCCGCCATCCACGCGGCCGGTGTGATCACACGGGCCATCGGCGCGGGCCGGGTGCCGTGGGGCAACATGTACGAGTTCCTGACCACCGGCGCGTTCGTGGCCGTGGCCGTCTTCCTGCTGGTCCTGATCCGGCGCGACCTGCGCTTCCTCGGCACCTTCGTGGTGGGCCTGTCGATCGTCATGCTCGTGGCTGCCTCCGTGGCGTACTGGACGCCGGTGGGGCATCTCGTTCCGGCGCTGCAGAGTTACTGGCTGATCATCCACGTCTCCATTGCCGTGCTGGCCTCCGCGCTGTTCACCCTGACCTTTGCGATGTCGGCGCTGCAGCTGGTCCAGACGCACCGGCAAAAGACCATCGCCGCCGGGGGTGCCGACAAGCTGGGCTTCATGCGCCTCGTGCCGTCCGCGCTGAGCCTGGAGAACCTCTCCTACCGGATCAACGCCATCGCCTTTGTCGGCTGGACCTTCACGCTCATGTTCGGCGCCATCTGGGCCGAGAAGGCCTGGGGCCGGTTCTGGGGCTGGGACACCAAGGAAGTCTGGACCTTCGTGATCTGGGTGGTTTACGCCGGCTACCTGCACGCCCGCGCCACCCGTGGCTGGACCGGAACCCGCGCGGCCTGGCTGTCGATCGTCGGCTACCTCTGCGTGGTCTTCAACTTCACCATCGTGAACCAGTTCTTCAACGGCCTGCACTCCTACTCGGGGCTGTAGCCCGCAGCCTCAAGCCTCCGGGTTCGCCCCCTCCGATTCACCACGAATGGCCGCTAAGCCACCCCGCTTAGCGGCCATTTGCGTCAGATGGGCGGCCCCGCGCCCTGCATAGCGGCCATTTGCGTCAGATGGGCGGTCTGGCGGGGCGGTGCCGGCCCGGACTCCATCGATTCGCCACGAGTGGCCGCTACTCCACTCCGTTCAGCGTCTATTCACCACAAGTGGCCGCTATCCCGCCTCTCTTAGCGGCCAATTGTGTCAGATGGGTGGCCCGGACTCCACCGATTCGCCACAAGTGGTCGCTACTGCACTTCCTTCAGCGCCCATTCACTACAAGTGGCCGCTATTCCGACCCGCCTAGCGGCCATTTGCGTCAGATGGGTGGGGGCGGTACGCCTTGGACTCCGGCCCGGTTCGGGCGTCCAGCCGCGCTCCGTCAGCGCCGCCCGTACCCGGGTCACTGCGGTCGGATCCATGCCGGGCGCCAACGGGTCCAGGTCCCACTGCGTCAATACGACAACGCGCCAGCCGGCATCCCTGGCATTCTCATCCCGAAAGATGTCGCTGCGACGCTGCCCCGGTTTGGCGTGATGCCCGCCGTCGTACTGGATCGCGATCTTTTCCCGCTCATAGGACAGGTCCGGGTCCTGGATCCATCCGCCGGTCTCATCGAAAATCGGGACGTTGATCCCGGGCTCCGGCAGACCATGGCGAGTCAGAAGCAGCCGGAGTTCGGTCTCTTTGGGGGAGTCTGTGTTGGCGCGCATCAGGGCCCGGGCGCGCATGGCACGACGGTAGCCGGCCCTGCCCCGTTTCCCGGCCAGGAATGCGTCAACGGCATCGACCGTGGTCAGAGGGTTCTTCCGGCGCAGCAGGAAGTCGCCGGCAATCACAAGGTCATCGAGGCCCAGCATGCAGGCGAGGTCGAACCACGTCCGCAGGGGGGAGGTGCAGCTCACCCAGGCACCGGCCACGATCTCGTCCGGTTCGAGAGTCTGCTGATGGCCCACGACATTCTTGTACCGCACGGCCCGCCTGCCCGGATCACTCGTCAGATGGACGACAGCCAGGTTCGCCAGTGCACCCGGCAGGGGGAAGCCCCAAAGCACAGCTGCCGACAGGTGACTCACGACAGCGCCGGTCACAGCAGTCAGGGCACGCAAACGTTCCAGCAGACTGTCCTGGGTGGTGGCCGGGGCGCGCACCCCGTGGCAAGGGTTGACGAGATCCTGAGCCCGGGTCCGACGTCGGCTCAGCCCGGCGGCGCTGGCCTCGGCCACGGTGAAGGGCTGGTTTCGAAGCTGCGCCGGAAGCTCGCTGGGAGGGTGCATATGAGCATTCTGCGCCCGTCAGGACAGGGCCCGGAGGTTATCCACAGTGTGGGGGAGGAGTGGGGCCTTGTGTGCGGCGCTGACGGCCGCTGGTGGGAAACGCCGGGAGGGGAGGGCCCGTACTACTTGACCTCGTCAGTGCCCTGAGTGTCGCCGCTGCCGCGGGCTTCGCCGGACTCGGAGTCGTGGGTGCCCGGAGTGCCGTCGCTGTCGCCGGCCTTGGGCTCCTTGGCGTCCAACTCGTCCTTGAGTTTCTTGAGCCGGTCCGCTTCGGCCTGCCTGCGGCGGCGGAGTTCGAGGTTGCGCAGGAAGTCCGGGTCGTCGTCGGGCGCGATGGGGTGGCTGTAATTGGTGCGGACCGGGCTGGTCCCGCGAGGCTTGCCGATGAGGAACCACAGGATGGCGCCGATCACGGGAAGGACGATCTGCACTACGATCCAGGCCGGCTTCGAGATGCCTTTGGTCTGGCGCGGGTCAGTGCGGATCACGTCGACGAGTCCGTAGACGAACACGACGAGAACGGCGACAACAACCACTACACGGAGCATGTAATCAGTCTAGCCTCCGGGCGGGGGTCCGGCCTCTACTGATCGCAGGCCCGGTCTCTGAAGCAATCCCGGTGAACGCCGTCGCAGGAGCCCGCAGGAGCCAGCGGGAACTTGCAGGAGCGCGGCAAGTGGCTCGGCCGAGGGCCGGTTGAGGGACTCGGTGGGCTGGGGCTGCCGCCGGCGGCTAAACTTGGAGGGTGGCTTTCCTGAAATACTCCCTGATCCGGCTGGCGATCTTCGCGCCGTTGTTCGCACTGTTCGTTTACCTCGAGCTCGGATGGCTGCTTGCCGTCCTTTGCGCGGGAATGATGGCCTTCGCGATCAGCTTCCTCTTCTTCCAGAAGCAGCGTGACGAAGCCGCCGCCTCGCTCCACCAGCGGTTCTCCGGAAAGGCCAAGCCGCTGCGCAGCGCCGGGGAAGTGGACGACTCCGACGCCGAGGACCGCCTGGTCGACGCGCATCCTGACATCACCGTCCACAAGGACAACCGCCCGAAGGATTCCTAGCTCCCCACGGTAGCGGCGGGCAGCGGCGGGCGCAGGACGGGCAGCTCCCCGGGTGACGCGCAGCCGGAGGCGCCCCGCAACTGCGGACCCTGGACCCCGTGGCGTACCAAGACCCCGAGGCGCCCCGCGTCCCCGTGGCGTCCCGGGCAGCCCCACGTCCCGCGGCCCCTAGAACCCGTGGCTCAGGACCAGGCCCAGTGAGAACAGCACCGCGTAGCCGAGGTTGATCAGCCCCGTCTGCTTGAGGACCGGAATCAGGCT
>DATITT010000073.1:0-8314 GCA_035467435.1 Arthrobacter sp.
CGCAAATGGCCGGAATGGGGATCCCCATTCCGGCCATTTGCGTCACGTGGGCAGAAGCCCGTCCTGCCTACACGGACAGCTTGTCCTTCACCGGCGCTGCCTCCAGGGAGGCCTGCCGGCGGCGAAGCCACCAGGAGCCCACGAAGATCAGGGCCATGGAGAGATACACAACCACCGCGAACGGCGAGGAGAACAGGGCCGTGGGATCGTTCTGGGAAAGCTGCAGCGAGCGCCGCAGCTGCACCTCGAACATCGGCCCGAGGATCATGGCCACCACCAGCGGCGCCACGGGATAGCCGTAGCGGCGCAAGAAGTAGCCCAGAATGCCGACCACCAGCAGGATCCCCACGTCGGCCGTGGCAAAGTTCACCGAGACCGCGCCCAGGGCCGCGAAGACCAGGATGCCCGCGTACAGGTACGGCCGCGGAATCTGCAGGATCTTCACCCACAGGCCCACCAGCGGCAGGTTCAGCACCAGCAGCATCAGGTTGCCGACGTACAGCGAGGCGATCAGGGTCCACACCAGCGCACCCTGGTTCTCGAAGAGCAGGGGTCCGGGCTGGATCTGGTAGCGCTGGAATGCGGTGAGCATCATGGCCGCGGTCGCCGTCGTCGGGATTCCGAGCGTCAGCAGTGGGACCAGGACGCCGGCGGCAGCGGCATTGTTCGCCGCTTCCGGACCGGCCACGCCTTCGATGGCACCCTTGCCGAACTGTGCCTTGTTCTGGCCCTTGGCCAGTTTCCGCTCCGCGGCGTAGGACAGGAAGGTGGAAACGTCCGCGCCGCCCGCCGGGACCGTGCCGATGGGGAAGCCGATGAAGGTGCCCCGCAGCCAGGGCTTCCAGGACCTCTTCCAGTCCTCCTTGGACAGCCAGGCGTTCTTGCCCTTGCTGACCGGGATGACCTCGACCGGCCCGTGCCGCAGTTTCGAGGCCACATACAGCGCCTCACCGAGGGCGAAGAGGCCCACGGCCACGAGGACCATGTCGACGCCGTCCACCAGGGTGGGGTTGTCGAAGGTGAAGCGCTGTTGCGCGGTGCTGTCATCGATGCCGATCATCCCGATGAACAGCCCCAGGGCCAGCGACGCCAGGCCGCGCAGCACGGAGGCGCCCAGCAGGGCACCGACGGTAAGGAACGCCACGATCATGAGTGCCACGTAGTCCACGGGTCCCAGTCCCACGGCAAGTTCCGCGACGACCGGTGCCAGGAAGGTCAGCAGCACCGTTGCGATGGTGCCGGCGACGAATGAGCCGATCGCCGCCGTCGCCAGTGCCGCCGCGCCCCGGCCGGCCTTGGCCATCTTGTTGCCCTCGAGCGCCGTGACGATCGAGGCTGACTCGCCCGGTGTGTTGAGCAGGATGGAGGTGGTGGAGCCGCCGTACATGCCGCCGTAGTAGATGCCGGCGAATACGATCAGGGCGGCCGCGGGGTCCAGCGCGTAGGTGATGGGCATCAGCAGCGCGACGGTCATCGCTGGACCGATGCCGGGAAGCACGCCGACGGCGGTGCCGACGAAGACGCCGCCCAGGGCGTACAGCAGGTAGACCGGCTGCAGCGCCGTGGAGAAGCCCTCAAGGAGCATCAGAAAGCTATCCATTGAAGAACGGCACCCCCTCGAGCAGCGGGCCCGGCGGCAGGGAGACGCCCAGCAGCCCTCCAAAGACGTACTGGAGCACGAGTGCCAGCACCACGGAAATGATGACCGCCTTCCAGAGCGGCCTGGCCTCAAGGGACCACGCCGCCCCGCTGAACAGCACGGCCGCGGCAACGGGCCAGCCGGCCGGTTCGATCAGGAAGATGTGGAGCACCACGAAGCCCACGAGTTTCGCGAGGGCCACCCAGTCGGTCTTGGCGGTGACGTCGAGGTCTTCGCTTTCCTCGGCCTGGCCCACCTTGCCGCGGAACACCTGGGCGACGATGCCCGTGCCGACGATCACCAGCATGGTGCAGACGATGTAGGGGAAGGCGCGCGGGCCGATGCCGGTCTCCGACGGCGGGATCGGAATGGACCCCGCCGCCAGGAGGCCCGCTGCGCCCACGCTCACGAACACCAGGGCGAAGAGGATCTCCCCCGTGGGCCGCTTGGCGGGCGTACTGACGTGGATGGACATTGTTACTTGACCAGGCCGATCTCAGTCAGCGTGGTCTTGACCTTGGTGATGTCCTCGGTGAGGAAGGTCTTGAACTCGTCGCCGGCGAGGAAGGCGTCGTCCCAGTTGTTCGTGGCCAGGGTGGCCTTCCAGGATTCGGTGGCTTGGAGCTTGGTGACGACGTCGGTCAGCTTCGCCTTCTGTGCGTCGTCGATGGAACCCGGTGCCACAACACCGCGCCAGTTGGTCAGTACGACGTCGATGCCCTGGTCCTTCAGCGGCTTGACGCCCGGCAGGGCCGGCGCCTCGGACGTGCCTGAGACGGCGAGCGCCCGGACCTTGCCGGCTTTGACCTGCTCGGCGTACTCGCCCACGCCGGAGATGCCGGCCTGGACCTTGTTGCCGAGCAGGGCGGCGATCGATTCGCCGCCGCCGGAGTAGCCGATGTAGTTCAGCTTGTCGGATTCGACGCCCTGGGACTTGAGGATCTGGCCGGCCAGGATGTGGTCCGCACCGCCGGCAGAACCGCCGGTGATCGCCACGCCCTTGCCGTTGGCCTTGATGTCATCCACGAGGTCCTGGACGGACTGGTACTTGGACGACGCCGGGACCACCAGGACCAGGGGTTCTTCGGTCAGGCGCGCAATGGGGGTGGTGTCCTCCAGCCGGGTCTTGGCGGCGTTGGTTTCCACAGCACCCACCATGACGTAACCCATCACCATGAGCGTGTTGGCGTCCTTTTCGGTGGCGAGCTTGGCGAGGCCGTTCGTGCCGCCGCCGCCGCCGATGTTGCTGACCTGGGCGGAGGTGACGAGCTTGTTGGACTGCAGGTCCTGCTGCATCGCGCGGCCGGTCTGGTCCCAGCCGCCGCCCGGGTTGGCCGGAACAATGATGCTCAGCTTCTTGATCGGTTCATCGGCCGGGCTCTGGCCTGCTGTTGAGCCGCTGGCACCGCCGGCACACGCCGACATGGCGAGGACGACGCCGGCCGCGCCGGCGGCGAGCGCAGCCCGGCGGGTGAAGCTGGGCCGCGTGAAATTCGAGTGGGAGGTCATGGTTTCTCCTTGTATGAATGTGACGCACATCATTGGAATCACTTCCCCGAGACTAGGAGCCGCCCGGCGCGGGGACCATAATTTGGCCGTAGAGGTAGTAGTGGTCATATTGGTCATGGCCCAGAGGCCGGGATTGGCTGCGGCCCGGCGGCCGGAATGGGAAACTTGTGACATGGTTCACAGGATCCCCTTACGCTTCCAGCTGGTCGCGCTGCAGCTCGGCATCGTGCTGGCTGTCCTCACGGCGGTGGGGGCCGTGACCATCCGGATGCAGGAACAGCAGCTCCGGGACGCGTACAAGGGCCGGCTGATCGGAGTCGCCGAAAGCGTGGCCCGGCTGCCCTCCGTAGTGGATGCCTTCGGGACCCCGCAACCGTCCCAGATCATCCAGCCCATCGCCGAAGTCATCCGGCAGGCCTCGAACGTCACCTACGTGGTGGTGACGGACCGCAACGGCGTCCGCCAGTCCCACCCGAACCCGGCTGAAATCGGCCGGCCCGTATCCACCGATCCATCCGTGCCGTTGTCCGGCGAGATCTACGTCGGCACCCAGACAGGAACCCTGGGTGAATCCTGGCGGGTCAAGGTTCCCATCTTTGACAGTGCCGGCACCGTGATCGGCTCGGCCTCGGTGGGTGTGCTGGAAAGCACCTTGGCAGAGGACCTCTACGAGGACCTGCCGCAACTGTTCGGCTGGCTCCTCGGGGCCGCGCTGCTGGGGTCGCTGGGGGCGATGTACATCTCCAAGCTCGTGTGGCGGCGGATCTACAAGCTGGAACCGGAGGACATCGCGGCCCTGCTCGAGACCCGCGACGCGATGCTCCACGGCCTGGGCGAGGGGCTCGTCGCCGTGGACTCCGACGGGAAAGTCGCGCTCGTCAACGACGAAGCCCGCCGGCTGCTGGGCGTGGGTGAGGAGATCACCGGAAGACCGGCCGAAGAATGCCTGGAACCCGGGATCCGCCGGATGCTCGCCGCCGGGTCGGCCACGGAGGAACTGGTGCTCTCCGGGGAACGGATCCTGCTGGGCAAGGTCAACGCCGCGACGGTGGACGGCCGGGAGGTCGGCAAAGTCCTTATTCTCCGTGACCGCACCGAGCTCCACACGATCCTTCGCGACCGCGACGGTGCCCTGGACGTGACGCAGGCGCTGCGGGCCCAGGCCCACGAATTTGCGAACAAACTGCACGTGATCTCGGGTCTCCTGGAGCTCGGAGAGCAGGCCAAGGCCGTGGAGTACCTGGGCCGCAGCCACAGCGACGCCGCCTTCGTCAACCGCCCGCTGGCGGCCGGAATCACCGACCACGACGTCCGGGCGCTGCTGATTGACAAGTCCACGGTGTGCGCGGAGCGCGGCGTCGAGATCCTGGTGAGCCCGGAGTCGGTGTGCACCCCGGACGGGACAGGTGACGTCATCACCGTCCTGGGGAACCTGATCGACAACGCGGTGGACGCCGCGGGCTACGACAGCACCGTCGCCGTCCGGCTGGATGAGGCTCCCGACGGCGAACGCACCATCACGGTCGAGGACGACGGTCCCGGCGTCCCCGAGCCGGAGCGGGCCGCCGTCTTCGAGGCCGGTGTCACCACCAAACTCGCTGAAGGCATCAACAGCCGGGGCTTCGGGCTGGCTTTGGTCCAGCGCGTGGCCCGGCGCCGGGGCGGCGCGGCGTCGGTTGCGTCCTCGGCGCTGGGCGGCGCCTGTTTCACCGTAACCCTGAAGACAAAAGAGGCGGAACTACAAAAGCAATGAGCTCCATACGCACCCTCATCATTGACGATGACGTGGCAGTGGCCGGGATCCACCACGGCTTCCTGCTGGCCCGCGGCGGCTTCGACGTCGTCAGCCTGGCCCACACCGGGCAGCAGGGCCTGGACCTGGCGGCGGAGCTGCGGCCGGAACTTGTCCTCCTGGACATCCACCTTCCGGACATGTCCGGACTGGACGTGCTCCAGCAGCTCCGCGGCCGCCAGCAGGCCCTGGACGTCCTGGTCATCACGGCGTCAAGGGAACTGGAGACGGTCCGCGGCGCCATGGCCGGCGGGGTGCTGCACTATCTGGTGAAGCCCTTCACGTCCCAGGCCCTGAACGAACGGCTCGACGAGTACCTGCTCCTGCGCCGCGAAATCGCTGCGGGCGGGGCTGCCGGGCCGCTGAACCAGGACAGCATCGACCGTCTCGTGGCGCCGTCACGCCGGGCCACAGCCGCGGACACCATGGCGGGGTCTCTGGCGGGGTCCCCGGCCAGGCTGCCGAAGGGGCTGTCCCGGCCCACGCTGGATGCCGTTATCGACGCGCTCAAGTCCAGCCCGGAGGACGTCTCGGCGGCCGGAATGGCCGTTCAGCTCGGACTCTCGCGGGTCAGCGCACGGCGCTACCTCGAGTATCTGGTCATCCACGGCTTCGCCCGGCTCACGCCCCGCTACGGTGCTGCGGGGCGGCCGGAGAACAGGTACCTGTGGAAGCGCTGAGCATGTCCAGTTTTCATGGGCAGCACGGAGCATGCCCAATCCTCGGCGTGGAGCACCCGGAAGGGTTGCGCCCCAGCGTGCACCCATCTGACGCAAATGGCCGCCACCATGCACCCATGTGACGTGAATGGCCGCCACGGAGCACCCATCTGACGCAAATGGCCGCCATGGGACCCGCCCAAGCGGCCATTCGTGGCGAATCGACGAGGTTCACGCCTCCGGAGCCCGGGCCGCAGCCACACGTTGCCTCAGCCAGCCGGAGGCCGGAACCTCCCGACGCTAGTGCCCCGCCCGCCGCAGCGTGGATTCGGCGTGCTTGAGGATGGGCCCGTCGATCATCTTGCCCTGGTGCTGGAACACACCCGAGCCTGCGGCCACGGCTGCTGCCAGCAGCTCGGTGGCTGCCGCGACCTCGGACTCCGACGGCGCGTAGGCCCCGCGCACCACGGCCACCTGGCTCGGGTGGATGCAGGCCTTGGAACCGAAGCCTGAGGCAACGCCGTCGCGGGCTTCGACGGCGAGCCCCTCGAGGTCCGGGATGTTGACGTACACCGAGTCGACGGCTTCCTTGCCGAAGGCGCGGGCGGCCAGCAGGACAGTGGAGCGGGCGTGCAGCGCAACCGTGCGGTAGGCGCCGTCATCCGTCCTGCTGGAGGTGCCGCCGAGCGAGGCGAGCAGGTCCTCGGCGCCCCACATCAGCCCGACCACGTTGGGTTCAGCGGCGATGGCGGCGGCATTGACAACCCCCAGCGCGGTCTCGCAGAGCGCAATCACGCTGTAGCCCTCCAGCTCCCTGAGCTGCCCGGCGTTCTCGGCCTTGGCGAGCATCACATGCCGGTACGGGGTGTGCTTGAGGCAGTGCAGGTCCTTCTCGAATTCCTCCGTGCCGGCCGGGTTGATCCGGACGATCGTGCGGCTCGGGTCCAGCTCGGGGACTTCCCCGGTGGCGCCGAGCTGGGCGAGGATGGCGCCGCGGGCACGCTGTTTGTCCGCCGGCGCGACGGCGTCCTCCAGATCCACGATCACGGCGTCGGCGCGCTCGGCGGCCTTCTGGTACCGCTCGGGGCGGTCGGCGGGGCAAAACAGCAGGGCGGGGCCCATCAGGAAGCTCATGTGTCTATTCTGCCCTTCGCGGCGGGTTCTTTCTGGCCTGTTTTTGCCTGCTGCGCAGAGTTTTCCTGCTGCGGGTTCTTTCCGGGCGGGTGTGCCTGCTGCGTGGCGGTGTGCGCGTCCCGCGTCCACATCAGGCAGCTGCGGGTGGCGAGGGCCACGACCTCGCCGTGCTGGTTGCGGCCGGTATGTTTCATGGTCACAATCCCCTGGCCCGGGCGTGAGGAGGACAGCCGCTTCCCGGTCACGGCCGTCTCCGTGTACAGGGTGTCGCCGTGGTACATCGGATGCGGGAAGGACACGTCGGTGAGCCCCAGCTGGGCGATGATGGTGCCCTGGGTCAGCTGCGGAACGGACTGCCCCACCACCGTGGCCAGGGTGAACATGGAGTTCATCAGGCGCTGGCCGAACGGCTGCTCCGCGCTCCAGGCAGCGTCGAGGTGCAGGGCCTGGGTGTTCATGGTCATGGTGGTGAAGAGGACGTTGTCCGCCTCGGTCACGGTCCGGCCGGGCCGGTGCGCGTAGACCACGTCCTCCTCGAGCTCATCGAAGTACAGTCCACGCTGTTCAATGACACGCGGTTCAGCGGCCCGCTCCTGCAGGGGTTCGGTCGTCATACGGTCAGTTCCTGGTCTTCCTCGAAGAGTTCGGCGCCGGTGGCCGCGGCCACGTCCTCGGCGGTCACGTTGGGGGCGAGTTCACGCAGGACCAGCCGGGATGTGCTTCCCTCGGTCACGACGTCGATGACCGCCAGGTCGGTGATGATGCGGTCCACGCAGCCTTTGCCGGTCAGGGGCAGCGTGCACTGTTCCACGATTTTGGGCCTGCCGTTCCGGTCCACGTGCTCCATCATCACGATCACCTTCTTGGCGCCGAACACCAGGTCCATGGCGCCGCCCATGCCCTTGACCATCTTGCCCGGGATCATCCAGTTGGCCAGGTCCCCGTTTTGGGCCACTTCCATCGCACCGAGCACGGCAACATCAACGTGCCCGCCGCGGATCATGCCAAAGGACGCGGCTGAGTCGAAGAATGCGGCGCCCTTGTTGACCGTGACGGTTTCCTTGCCGGCATTGATCAGGTCCGGATCCACCGCGTCCTCCACCGGGTACGGCCCGACGCCGAGGATGCCGTTCTCGGAATGCAGGACCACCTCGACGCCGGCGGGGATGTAGTTGGGAATCAGCGTGGGCATGCCGATGCCGAGGTTAACGTATTGCCCGTTGCGCAGTTCCCGCGCCACCCTGGCGGCCAGTTCGTTGCGCGTCCAGCCCTTGCTCTCCACACCGGCAGGGTGCTCGACGGCGGCGGGCCGGTATTCGTGGCGGACCGCTTCGGGACGGGGCGGCGCCCCCTGCAGGCTGTTGGAGTCCATGGCCTAGGCTCCTGACTGGTTTGCTGCTGTGGCTTCGGTGCCGGCTGCCGTGCCGGCGGCGTTGCCGGGTGCGGTGCCGGGTGAGGTGCCGGCTGTGGACGCAGCAGCCATGGCCACCGTCCGCTTCTCGACCCGCTTCTCGACGCCGGGCGCGAGCACCACGCGCTGGACGAAGATGCCGGGAATGTGGACGTGTTCAGGGTCCAGCT
>DATITT010000074.1:0-5088 GCA_035467435.1 Arthrobacter sp.
GCACACCGTAGGCGCCGACAAGCCCGATCAGCGCGCGCAGCCCGCGCCAGCGCGCCACGGCGATCACGACGACGGCGTATAGCACCGCGAGGAAGATGATCGGCAGGGTCCGGACAAAGTCGACGAAGACATAGGCCGGCGCGCCCTGGGCTTCGGCGCCCTGGGCCTTGGAAAGGTTCAGGTAGCGGATGTTGTCCCCGGCCTTCACGCCGTGGGATTTGGCGACGTCGGGGTTGATAACGACCTTGACCGGGTTGCCGCCCTTGTCCGGGTCAGTGAACGCAAAAGTGCAGTCCGATCCTTGCTGCGGGGCCGCGTCCGGCCCGGACTGACCCTGCGGGAGGGCGTCCATGCAGCTGGCGGTGACAACCCGCTGGATCTTGCCGGTGTCGAACGTGACGCCCGGCGCGGCGGCGTAGGGGCTGGCGAGCGTGATCCCTTCTTTGCTGCCCGAGGGCCACAGCAGCGCCATCGCCACGAGGGTCAGCAGCGTCAGCGGGATCAGGATGGCGGCCAGGATGAGGTTGGCCTTCTTCCGTGCGACGAGCGCCTGGGGCGTCGGATCCGCATGTGCTTGCGGGGTGTGTGAATGTCCGGCGCCCATCAGCAGTTCAACCTCATGCCGAAAACCTTACGGCGTTTCACGGCTGTGTCCTGACGCATGACGTCCTCCCGGGGCCCGCCGCGCGGCGACCGACGCGCGGCGACCGACGCGCGGCGCGTGCTCCGGGCGCGCCCGGGTCGCCGGGGAAGCCCGGGGCGCCGGGGGAAGCCGGCCAGGCTACGCGGGCGGGATGTTCTGGTTCACGTGGAAGAGGTTCTGCGGGTCGTACTTGGCTTTGATTTCGCGCAAGCGCTCGTAGTTCGGCCCATAGTTTTCCGCGACCCGGGGCAGATCGTCGCCGTCCATGAAATTGATGTAGCCCGCATTCTCCGAGTAGGGCTGCAGCGCGGCCGCGTAATCCCGCACCCAGGCGATGTTCGCTTCGGTGTCCCCGGGATCTTCCCAATGGCAGGCGATGACCGGGGAGAACCTGGCGTTCCGGTTGGGGAAGGCTGTGTCCGTGACGCCCACCCGGTGCACCGCGCCGTCGATCGGGTAGATGTGCACGGCGGTCTGGACGCTGGGCACCCGGCTTCCGAACTCCAGGTGGGCGCTGATGGCTCCGTCGCTGAGCTCCGGCAGGAAGGCCGCCTTCCAGTAGGCCAACAGCCCCTTGGGGTACATCCCGTCGAAGGCCGAGTTCAAGGCCGGATAGGGCATCGGCCCCACCAGGGACCCCGCCACCGGTGCGGCGTCGAGGAACGGCTGCCAGCGGGCCGGCCCTTCGGCCGGGTCACCGGTCCACATGCCGACCACAACGCAGACCGGTTTCCCGTGCCATTCCTCCGGAAGGAAGGGAACCGGCGGCCCCTGGTGGAAGGCGAGGAAAGCGCCGAGCTCTTCCGGCGCTGCCGCCAGCTGCTCGCGGTAAAACTTCGCAACGGTTTCGGCGTGCTCCACCGGATAGACGATGACGGCGGCGTGGACCATGTCCACCGGATGCAGCCGGAATTCCAGCGAGGTCACGACGCCGAAGTTCCCGCCACCGCCGCGCAGGGCCCAGAAGAGGTCCTCGTTTTCGCTTTCGCTGGCCGTGAGGAACTTCCCGTCCGCGGTGACGACGTCGGCCGAGAGGAGGTTGTCGCAGCTGAGTCCGTATTTCCGGTCCAGATAGCCAATGCCTCCGCCGAGGGTCAGCCCTGAGACGCCGGTCGAACCGACGATGCCGCCGGTGGTCGCCAGCCCGAAGGCGTGCGTGGCGTGGTTGAAGTCGGCCCAGGTTGCGCCCGCCTCGGTCCTTGCCGTCGTGTGGGCCGGATCAACCCGGACCCCTCTGGTGTTGGTGAAGTCGATGACCAGAGCGTCGTCCGCGGTGCCAAAGCCCGGTCCGCTGTGGCCCCCGCCGCGGACGGCCACAGCCAGCGCGTTGTCCCGGGCGAAGTTGACGCTGGCGATCACATCCGCCACCTGGGACACCCGCACCACGGCGGCCGGCCGCTTATTGATCATGCCGTTCTGCACGGCCCGCGCCTCGTCGTAGTCCGCGTCGCCAGAGGTGATGACCTGCCCGCGGACTTGCTCGCGCAGGCTATCGAAGATGGTTCCATTCATTTTCTGTACCGTCGATTTCGTCGTGGTTTCCGACCCGGACGGTGATCTGTGCTCCCAGCCGGCATGGCGCCCGGAGGTTTATGAGCACAGGCTTACTCCTCCGCCTTTGCCCCGTCAAGGGGATCCGGCTGGCGCCGGACAGGACGCGGCCGGCGCCCGCCGGCGCCGGGAGCGGCCCGCGTCAGACGGCAACCGTCCGTCCCCATCTTTCGGGCCCGCCGCTCCGAATGTTCACTGCGGGCCCTGCGCCCTAAGGTTGGAATTGACGGACAAGATGTGGAGGATACGGCGTGGCCATACGCAAGATCGACGACCGCGACCCTGAACCGGCGGGTCCCGGAGCGGACGCCAGGGCCGTGTTGAGCATCGCCGGGGCCACCGGGGAGACCCGCGGAGTTGCCCTGGTGCTGCACGGCGGGCGGTCCAACAGCTTCGAATCCGTCCGCGGCAGGCACCTGAGTCCCGCCCGGATGCTGCCTTTCGCCCGGGCACTGCGCAACGGCGGCGGACGCCACGGGCTGGCCGTCTGGACCCTCCGGAACCGGTACCGGGGCTGGAACGGGAAGGACATGTCCCCCGTGCAGGATGCCCGGTGGGCGCTCTCCCACATCAGCCGCGAGCACCCCGGCGTCCCCATTTACCTCCTCGGCCATTCGATGGGCGGCCTGAGCGCGCTCTGCGTCGCGGATCACCCGCAGGTGGAAGCCGTCGTCGCCCTGGCGCCCTGGCTCGATGCCCAGACCCCGGTGGAGCGGGTGGCCGGCCGCCGGATCCTGATTGTCCATGGCACGAAGGACCGCTGGACCAGCCCCGCGAACTCGCTCGCCTACGCCCGCCGGGCCGACGGCGTCGCGGAGTCCGTGGACTACGTCGCCCTCAGGGGGGCCGGGCACTTTATGTTCCGCCGGGTGGGCCTGTGGAACTCGCTCGCCAACGGCTTCATCCTCGACACCTTCGCCGGCAGTTCAGGCCGCGACCTCCCGGGCAGCGCCGAAACGTTCCGCAGCCTCCTTCCCGCCTCCGGGGCCAGCCTCCCGGTGGTGCTGTGATGCCGGACTTTCCACTCAGCGCTTTCCTGGCCAGCCTCCCCTGGGTGGCGGCGTGCCTCGTGGTGCTCCTGGCGGTCACCTTCGCCATCGCCGTCCGCCAGAGCCGCCATTCCGTCATCGACACCGTATGGGGCCTCGGCTTCGTCGTCGTGGCCGCAATCTCCTGGTTCCTCTCGGCCGGACACGGCGACGGCGGCCGCCGCCTGCTGCTGCTGGCGCTCGTGGCGGTTTGGGGCATCCGCCTCGCCCTCCACATCGGCCTCCGGGCCCGCGGCGGGCACGAGGACCCGCGGTACGTGGACATGCTCTCCCCCGCCCCCGGGTCCCGCAACGTCTACGCGCTGCGCAAGGTCTACCTGCCCCAGGGCGTGATCCTGTTCTTCGTCTCGCTCACCGTCCAGGTGGGGATGTTCAGCACCGGACGCCTCGGCTGGCTGGCCTGGCTGGGCGTGTTCCTCTGGGTGGTCGGCTTCGTTTTCGAGACCGTGGGCGACTGGCAGCTGGCGCAGTTCAAGGCCGATCCGTCCAGGCGCGGCACCGTGCTCAACACCGGGCTCTGGCGCTACACCCGCCACCCGAACTACTTCGGCGACGCCGCCGTCTGGACCGGAATCTTCCTCGTCGCCGCCGATTCCTGGCCGGGGGTGCTGACCCTCCTCTCCCCTGCCCTGATGATCTGGCTGCTCGCCGGCAAGTCCGGCAAACCGCTCACCGAGAAGGCCATGTCCGCCCGCCCCGGCTACCGGGAATACGTGGAATCCACCTCGGGCTTCCTGCCCCTGCCGCCCCGCAAGCCGCGCGGCGGCGGACACCAGCCGGGCGGACACCAGCCGGGCGGTCGCTAGGATGCCGTGGCGGCCCCGGCCCAGCGACCGTTTCTACCGCGTCATTGTCCGCACCGGGCTGGCGCTGCACCGGCTGTTCCGGATCCGCGTCATCGTCACAGGGCGGGAGAACCTCCCGGCGCCGGAGCCCCGTCACGATGGCCCGCGCGGTTCGTCCCGCCGCGTCGTCCCCGGCCGGGGCGCCGTCGTCGCCATCACCCACTTCGGTTACCTCGACTTCGCCTTCGCCGAGCTGCTGCTGTGGTGGCACACCAGGGCCCAGATGCGTTTCCTGGTCACCCAGGCGGCAGCCGACCACTGGTTTGCCGGGCCCGCGGTCAGCGCCGCCGGCCACGTCGCGGTGGGGTACGGCTCGGGATCCCACGCCTATGACGCCGCCGTCGACCGGCTGAAGGCGGGCGAGTACATCGCGATCCTGCCGGAGGCCGGCGTCAGCCGCAGCTTCCGGGTGCGGGAATGCAAAACCGGTGCCGTGCGGATGGCCGCCGAGGCCGGAGTGCCCATCATCCCCGTATCCGTGTGGGGCGCCCACCGGCTGATGACCCGCCGCCACGGTTTCTCCCCGGCCCGTGCCTGGCGCGCCCCGGTCCGGATCCACGTGGGCGAACCGGTGACCGTCGACCCGGCCCAGGACGCCCAGCGGGCCACCGAGGCGCTGCGCGGGATCCTCCAGGCCGGGATCGATGCCTGTATCGCGGATTTTCCCCTGACACCGTCGCCGGGCGCGTGGTGGATGCCGGCGGACCGCGGCGGCGGAGCACCCACCGACGAGGAACGGCAGCTCCTGGATGAGGCCGAAGGTCCGCGGCGCGCAGGCAGCCGGCGCCGACAGGCCCGGTTACCGCGATCGTCTTGACCAAGCACGTTCCGCCGGTGACGCCGCCGGGCAAGCAGCCTCACACCGTACGCCACCTTAAACGCCGCTGACCCTCGGTAGTTCCCTACTGCGGGTCAGCGGCGCTGAGGGGCCTACGCCGGGTCGGAGATGACCCGGGTGTCGGCGCCCTGGACGCGGGCTTTGCCGCTCTCCAGCAGCGGC
>DATITT010000075.1:0-6540 GCA_035467435.1 Arthrobacter sp.
AGGCAGGTAGGGCCGTGCTGCCAGATGCGCCAGGCCGTCGGGGGTGGCAAAGCGGTCCTGGTAGAGCCGTGGCGTTCCGGGGGATTCGGCAGACACGCACGGCCAGTGCAGCGGACCGTCCTGATCCAGGCGGGGATGGGAGATTCCACCGAACAGCGGCGCGACCGTGGCGCATTCCGCCATGGCTTCGGCCGGTGTCGCGCATCCGAGATCCGCTCCCATGCGGGCCGCGACGCCGGCCAGTACAGCAAAGTCGGTGCGGGCCCCACCCGGGGGAGCCACGGCCTCGCGGACCCGTTGGAAGCGCCGGTCGAAGTTGACGAAAGTGCCGTCCTTCTCGAGCCAGGCGGCCACCGGGAAGACGACGTCAGCGGCGGCAGCCGTGGGGGAGAGGAACAGATCGTTGCAGATCACCAGCGGGCAGGCCGCCAATGCGGCCCGCACCGCGGTGCTGTTGGGGTCGGTGGTGAGCACGTCCTCGCCGATCACCCACAGGGCCTTCAACGACCCGCCCCGGGCGGCCTCGAACATCTGCGGGATCCGGAGTCCCGGCCGCGGCGGCATGCTGGTCCGCCAGGCTACGGCGAAGCGGGACCGCGCTTCGGGATCAATGACCTTCTGGTATCCGGGGAGCAGATCGGGGAGGGCCCCCATGTCCGATGCCCCCTGGACGTTGTTTTGTCCGCGCAGCGGGTTCACCCCTCCGCCGGATCCGGGTCCAACGGCACCGCGCAGGAGGGCCAGGTTGGAGAGGGTCCGGACACCGTCCGTGCCGTGCAGGTGTTCGGTCACCCCGAGTCCATAGAAGATCGCCGGAGCCAGCGACTGCCCGTACATCAAGGCCGCGCGCACCAGGTCCTGCGCAGGGACGCCGGAGATTTCAGCGACGCGTTCGGGTGGATAGTCGCCGAGCAACCCGAGCAGTTCGTCGTAGCCGCTGGTGTGGGTGTTGAGGAAGTCATCGTCCACCAGCCCCTCGCGGACCAGGATGTGGGCGAGGCCGTTGAACACGGCCACGTTGGTTCCCGGCTGCGGCCGAAGGTGGACGTCGGCGTGCCGGGCCAGTGAGGTGCGCCGGGGATCCACCACCACCAGGCGGGCGCCCTCCAGAACCCGCTGGAAGATCCGGGAGCCGACGACCGGGTGGGCCGCCGTCGGGTTTGCGCCGACCAGGAGGATCGCGTCGCACCGGTCAAGATCATCGAACGGGTTCGTCCCGCCGCCCAGACCGAACGTGGCGGCCAGGCCGGCAGCGGAGGGGGCGTGGCAGAGCCGGGCACAGTTGTCCACGTTGTTCGTGCCCATGACGGCCCGGGCGAACTTCTGGGCCAGATAGTTCTCCTCGTTCGTGGCCCGGGCCGACGAAATGAGGGCGAATCCATCCGGGTCTTCGTCCCGGACTTCCCCCAGTTTGGCGGCCACGTACGAGGTGGCCTCCTCCCATGACGCGGGCGTCAGTGTCCCGTCCCTGCGGATCAGCGGTCCGGTAAGACGGTCCGCGGAACCAAGGAACCCATGGGCGAACCGGCCTTTGACACACGCGTGGCCGCGGTTCACCGAGTGGTCAGTGCCCGGCCGGACGGTCATGATCACGTTGTCACGGGTTGAGACCTCCAGGCTGCAGCCGACCCCGCAATACCCGCACGTGGTGCGGGTCTGCCGTTCGATCGGCAGCAGATTGAGCAACCCTGGCTCGGACAGTGCGCCGGTGGGGCAGGTGTCGACGCACGCCCCGCACGAGACACAATCGGACTCCGCCCAGGGGCCCCCGGTTCCCGGCGCCACCACAGTGTCGGCTCCGCGGCCCACCAGGGTCAGCGCGAACGTGCCCTGGATCTCGGCGCACGCGCGGACGCAGCGCCCGCAGGCAATGCAGAGATCGCGGTCCAGCTTCACGTACGGGTGGGAGTGGTCAACTCCGCGCTCCGGCGGCGTGACGGAACCCGCCGGGGCGATCACCCCATAGGCGGCGCACTGCCGGGCCAGTTCGCTGCGGTCGGCAGGGACATCCAGTGCCCGGGGCGGCAGCCCTGCGACGATGGCCTGCAGGGCCTCCCGCCGCATCTCCCGGGACCCCTCGACGGTGATGTGCACTCCGTCCTCCGCCGGCGTGCTGCAGGCGGCGGCCGGACCCCGGTCGGCGACGCCGACCAGGCAAGTCCGGCACGAAGCCACGGTCGTGAGTCGGTCATCGTGGCAGAGCGTGGGGAGCGCCAGGCCGGCCGCCCGCACCGCGTCGAGGAGCGTAGCGCCCGCGACAACCTCGACCTGACGGCCGTCGACAAAGACTCTCACGATTGCCATCCGTCCAGGCTGTAGACGCGGGCGAGGCTTCGCACCGCGGCCGGCACCCGGCGGCCGAAGGCACACAGGCTGCCCGCCGCCATCGTGCGCAGCACCTCACTGCGTTCGCGGCGGATATCCGGATCATCAGGCAGCGCCGACAGGGCACTGCCGCGCCATGCCCCCACCCGGCAGGGCGAGCATTGGCCGCAGCTTTCCGCCGCCGCAAAGTCCCACAGGTTCCGCAGCACTTGCCCGCCAGTCAGCCGGTCATCGAAGGCGACGATCCCTGCATGGCCAAGGGCTGCGTGGCGTCCGGAGAGGGCGGCGTTGCTCAGCGGGACGTCGAGGTCATCGGGGCCGACGAAGCCGCCCAGCGGTCCGCCGATTTGGAGGGAGCGCACCGTTGCACCGCCTCGAAGTCCGCCGCCGAGTTCCTCCACAATCCGCCTCAGCGGTGTGCCGATCTGCACCTCGTAGGCTCCGGGCCGGCGGAAACGTTCGGACAGGCAGGCGAGCACGGTGCCGGTTTCGTCCGCGGTCCCCAGTGCGGCGTACGCGGCGCCCCCGTGCTGCACGATCCACGGGAGTGCGCTGAGCGTTTCCACGTTATTGACTACGGTGGGCCGGCCGTGCAGTCCCCTCCCGGTGGGAAAGGGCGGACGGGGCCGCACGACGCCGCGCAGCCCCTCAAGCCCGTTCAGCAGTGCCGTTTCCTCGCCGGAGACATAGGACCCTGCACCTTCCACCACCTGGATCTCCAGGCTGAAACCTTTGCCCCCTACCTCGGGGCCGAGAAATCCCGCCGTGTGTGCCTCAAGCAGAGCCTCCCGCAGCCGGGCGGCGGCGCGGGGGTACTCCGAGCGGACGAACACGATTCCGGTGGCCGCACGGACGGCGAAGCAGGCCAGGGCGAGTCCCTCGAGCACCCGGTGCGGGTCCTGTTCCATCAGCAGGCGGTCCGCATAGGACCCGGGGTCACCCTCGTCGCCGTTGGCCACCACCACCCGGGGCGCGGGGTGCTCCAGGGCGGCCCGCCATTTGGCAGCGACGCTGAACCCGGCTCCGCCACGTCCCCGCAACCGCGCTGACGCCACCTGGCCGAGGATGTCCTGGGGTGTGCCTGAGGCGACAACGCCAGGCCACGCCGACCACGGCTGCGCCATTCCCACCAGTCCGGCCGTCACCACGGGGACCGGACTGTCGTTGTGAACGGGGATGGGCGGCGCCTTGGGTGCGGATTCCCCCCGCAATTGTGCTGCCAGATCGGCGCCGGCGCAGGCCTGTTCGCCGTCGAGGGCTGCGGGACCGGCGAAACAGTAGCCCAGGCAGCGCACCGCCTGGATCGAGACGGAGCCGTCCGCCGTCCGTCTCCCCGTCTCTACCCCGAGTGCCGCCTCCACCTCGGCAACGTGACCTCCAGCGGTCGCCGCGAAGCACGCGGCTGCGGTGCAGACGCGGACATGCCGGGCTCCGCGTTGCGCGGTGAAATCGCTGAAGAACGTCGCCGGTCCCTGGACGGCCGCCGCGGGCAAACCGAGCGCACGGGCAATCGCCGTGGGGACAGCGCCCGGGGGGCGGAGCATGGTCCTGAGGTCCCCGATCGGCCGGTCAAAGCGGGCCGCATACCGGAGGAACGGATCGTCATTGGTCCGCTCCGCAGGCCCTTCGGCTGCGGAGTCTGGGTGCCCTTCACAGGGTTCTTGCATGCGGTCCACGCTCGTCCGGGGCCAGGGGAGGGGCTAGAGCCGAAAGTCCCGGGACGCCGGGACACCGGGACACCGGGACGCCGGTCTGCCCCTTACTCACGGCCGGACCTGGCTCCGATCCACTGCCCGCTAAGCCGTGCCCCCGCCCGGCTCGGGCAGCGCGTGGGGCGCGGGGAGCTCCGGCAGCGTGCGGCCGGCGAGGGTGCTGGCCACCCAGAGCGAACGGGCGAGGTCGCCCCCGTGCCGGGGTTTCGCGGCGTACCAGAGCGCGTTCTCGACCTCGCGGGCCAGGCTCCATTGGCGGGCGGCTTCGGCGTCGAGTCCGGCGGCCCTGCTGAAGTCCCGGCAGCGCTCCCGCAGTCCCCGTTCCGGATCCGCCCGGGACAGTTCCCGGATCCGGTTCCACAGCAACGGTGCCACCGCGAATTCCGCTTCCCCGATCATGGGCTGCGGATCGATCGCGGCCCAGCCGTCGGCCGGTTCACCGCCGCCGCTTTCCGGGTGCCCACTGCGGAGCCGGGCCAGGATGTTCAGATAGTGCAGGTCGGTATGGACCAGCACATCCCGTCCGGAGCGGCGGCCGACGGCACCGCGGGTCTGGCAGACCTCAAGCGCGGCTTCCAGCAGCCAGCGGGGGAAGGGCCGGCCCAGCCGTTCCCAGCTCTCCGGCAGTTCATCGCTCCACTGCTCCGCGCGGGCCGCGACGTGGTCGAATTCCTGCCATTCCGGGCGCCCGTCCGGGACCAGGCTCAGACGGCGTACCAGAGCGCCCCACACCGGAACCGCCTCGTCCAGAGGCACAGCCTGGAGGGAGCGGGCGGCGTCCAGGCGCTCCAGCAGCAGAGCACCGGCACCGGCGTCGCTGGCCAGCAGCCGGACCGCCCCGCGGCCGTTCCAGAGGGCGAGGGCCAGCGGTTCCCCGAGCGCTTCATCGTGCGGATAGGCGATCTTCAGGACGGTTGGCTGGCGCACAGCGTCGCCGGATGCTTCGCTGGCGGATTCACTGGTCCCGGGGCCGGCGTTGGTGCGACACCGCACCGGGACCACGATGGCCCCGTGGCCGTTCGACGGCAACGCGCCGGGAGCGAGGTCAAGCTCGAGCTGCCACTGGTCCAGGCAGTGCCGAACCAGCCGGGGGAGCGAGGCAAGCCAGTCGCGGCCGGTTGCGCTGCCGCCGTATCGGCTGCTGAGGTCGGGCGGGATCGCTATGTCTGCTGGCTGATTCATCGGATCCAGCGTAGTTGCTGCCGGGCGCTCGAACCGCTGGATCCGGCGGGCCTACCGTGTCGGCCGGCCACGATCCTGCCGGCGAGGCAGACGTGTCAGACCATAATGCCGCTGGCTCCGAGCCAGCTGCCGATCAGGTAGGTCGCGACGAGCGCCGCGGCCCCGCCGATCACCACACGCACGGCCGCCTTCATCTTCGACCCGCCGCCAATCCAGGCGCCGATGGCCCCGGTCAGGGCCAGGGCGACCAGCACGGCCACGAAGGTCAGCGGAACACGGATGTTCTCCGGCGGCAGGAGGATGGCAAGCATGGGGAGGATCGCGCCAACCAGGAACGCCGCGGCCGAGGCGAACGCGGCGTGCCAGGGACTGACAATGTCTGTCTCGTCGATGTGCAGTTCCGCGGACAGATGGGCGCCCAGGGCATCGTGGGCGGTGAGTTCCCTGGCCACGGTCCGGGCGGTGTCCGCGCTGAGACCCTTCCCCTGGTAGATGGCGGCGAGTTCCTCGAGCTCCTCTTCGGGCTGTTCTTCCAGTTCCCGGCGTTCCTTCTCGATCAGGTCCCGCTGGCTGTCCTTCTGGCTGCTCACCGAGACATATTCGCCCAGGGCCATCGAGATTGCGCCACCAACGACACCGGCGGTACCGGCAACGAGGATGGGGCCGGAATCCGTGGTGACGCCGGCGACGCCGACCACAATCGCTGCGACGGAGACGATGCCGTCGTTGGCGCCCAGCACACCCGCGCGCAGCCAGTTGAGGCGGTGCGCCATGTCATTGCGGTGGGGCTCGTTCGCATGCTGGATGGGGGCTGCTTGACTGTCCATGAGTACAGCAAACCACCGGCGCCCACGGCCAGCCAGTATGACGAACCTAAGTAAGCGCCCCCTCTGCACTGCAGTACCCGGCCCCGGACGCCGGCCGGGGAGCTACGGGCTGGGTGCAGGCAACTCGGGGAACCCCGCAGGATCGGCAGCAAGGCCGGGAAGGGCGCCGGTCTCCGCACCCCAGAGGGCAGACCGGCGTGCGGCACCGACGAGGCCGGCGATCGCCCATTGACGGGTCTGGCCATCACTCAGGGCCACCAGGTCGCCGTAGACCGGCAGGGCCGAGGCCTCCAGCCCGCCGAGGCCTGCCGCGGGGGCGGCCAGGAAGTCCTGGTCCATGGTGTAACCGGCTTCGCGCGGCGGCACCGGGGCGCAATGCACCCTGCTCAGCGCTTCCGCCCCGGCGGCGAGGGCCTCATGCAGGACGAGCTGTTCTGACGCCCGGGCGGCAGCCGCGCCACCCAGCCGGGTCAGGGCCACCTGGTACCCGTACA
>DATITT010000076.1:0-8547 GCA_035467435.1 Arthrobacter sp.
TGCCCTGCACGCCATCATCCTGATCGCCTCCGAGGACGAATTCCACCTGGTCGCCTCCGACGGCTCTGACGGCTCCGCTGGCGCTGCCGGATCCGGGGCCGGTGCTGGACCGGCCGGCGACGCCGAAACGGCCATGGCCACCGAACTCCTGGACCGCGGGGTACGGGAAGTCGTGGTCAAGCGCGGCGCGGCCGGCGCCGGGGTCCACACCGCCTCCGGCCGGTGGGAAACCCCCGCCGTGCCCGTCACCAGCATCGACACCGTGGGTGCCGGCGATGCTTTTACCGCCGGCTATCTCTCCGCCCTGCTCGACGGCGAGGACGTGGGCGGCCGCCTGCAGCGCGGCGCACTCGCGGGAGCCTTTGCCGTCAGTACCGCCGGTGACTGGGAAGGCCTGCCCCGCCGGGGGGAGCTTGCCCTTCTGGGGGCCACTCCCAGCGGAACCACCCAACGCTAGGGCCCCGTCCGGTCACCTCCACCGCCTCGACCGCCTCGACCGTCTCGACCGTCTCGACCGTCTCGACCGAATCTAGACCAACACGGAAAGCCTGGACCAGAAGTGAAAATTATTGCCGCGGAAGTCTTTGTGACCAGTCCGTCCCGTAACTTCGTGACCCTCCGGATTACCACGGAGGATGGGGTGACCGGGATCGGGGATGCGACGCTGAACGGGCGTGAGCTCGCGGTCGCCGCGTATTTGAAGGAGCATGTGGCGCAGCTGCTGATCGGGAAGGATCCGCAGCGGATCGAGGACACGTGGCAGTTCCTGTACCGGTCCTCGTACTGGCGGCGGGGTCCGGTGACGATGGCCGCGATTGCCGCGGTGGACATGGCGTTGTGGGATATCAAGGGCAAGTTGGCCGGGATGCCGGTGTATCAGCTGTTGGGCGGGGCGTCGCGGAACGGGCTGCGCGCCTACGGGCACGCCTCGGGCGCGGATATTCCGTCGCTGTTCGATTCGGTCCGGGAACACCTGGAGCTTGGGTATAAGTCGGTGCGGATCCAGACCGCGGTGCCCGGGATCAAGGCCGTGTACGGGGTCGCGGCGCAGGCGCAGGCCTCGGGGGAGCGGTATGACTACGAGCCCGCCGGCCGGGGGGCGTACCCGGTGGAGGAGGACTGGGACACCCGGGCCTATCTGCGGCACCTGCCTTCGGTGTTCGAGGCGGTGAGGAACGAGTTCGGGCCCGAGCTGCCGCTGCTCCATGACGGGCACCACCGGATGACGCCGATCCAGGCCGCGAAGCTGGGCAAGGCGCTGGAGCCGTATGACCTGTTCTGGCTGGAGGACTGCACCCCGGCGGAGAACCAGGAGGCGCTGCGCCTGGTCCGGCAGCACACCACCACCCCGCTGGCGATCGGGGAGATCTTCAATACCGTGTACGACTTCCAGGCCATTATCAAGGAACAGCTGATCGACTACGTCCGGGCCGCGTCGACGCACTTCGGCGGGATCTCGCCGCTGAAGAAGGTGATGGACTACGCCGCGCAGTACCAGATCAAGTCCGGCTTCCACGGGCCCACGGACATTTCCCCGGTGGGGTTCGCCGCGCAGTTGCACGTGGGCCTGGCGATCCACAACTACGGGATCCAGGAGTACATGCCGCATTCCGAGGCGACCAACACGGTGTTCGAGCAGTCCATGACGTTCGTGGACGGCTACCTGCACCCGGGGGACAAGCCCGGCATCGGGGTGGAATTCAACGAGGAAGCCGCCGCCACCTACCCGTATCAGCAGGCCTACCTGCCCTACAACCGCCTCGTCGACGGAACGGTCCACGACTGGTGACCGTTGCCGCCTGACGGTTCCGGTCCTGGCGCTTCTGTCCTGACGGTTCTGTCCTGACGCTTCCATCCATACGGAGCAGGGCGCAAGAAAGGTCCCGGGCGGGAGTCGATGCTCCGCCGCCCGGGACCTGGCCTGTGAACTGAAGGCTGTCGCCTATGGGAGGCGCTCAGGGTTCTGCCGGGTTCAGCGGATGAGTTCCCGGGTCATGCCGAAGGGGACCTGGTCGGACAGTGCCGCTGTGTAGTGGCCGGCCTTGTGCCGCGTGAGCAGGATCCCCTGCGTCCCGGTTTCCATGGCGATCTGCTGGAGCCCGCGGACGGCGTCGTCGAGCCGTTCGTCAAGGACCTGACGGCTGTCGACCTGAATCTCAATGCATTCGGTTGCTGTGGTCATCGCTTTGTTCCTTCGTGGGTGGTACTCATCGGCCCCAATGATCGAAGCGACAATAACGTCATATTTATCGGCCCGTCAAATCACCGCGCCGGCCCTGGACGCTCTAGGTCCGGACCAGAAATTCGGTCGGCGCGTACCGCACGCCGTTGACCTGCAGTTCCAGTAGATGCGCGCCCGGATGATGGCGCCGCGTTGTCATTTGGCGGAAGGCATGGCGCTTCGAAAATGTCCTGGACTCGCCCGGACCGAGGACGGAGGTTCCGAGCTTGAACACCTTCTCCGCGCGGGTGCCGTTCGCCTTGGCATAGTGCACCACATAGTCGACGGCGAGCCGGGCTTCCGCCGGCCCGGTGTTGGACACCTCGAAATCGAAGGCGAGCTCTCCGGGAAGCTCGACGACGGTGCGGTCCAGCCGCGGCGGCGTCACGGTGAGCGACGCCGGCGGGAACCCCAGCAGCTCCAGCGCGCCGGGGTGGGCCTTCTTGAGCAGGGTCCGCAGCCCGTGCCGGACCACCTTGGGCGTGTTCGCGTCCGGGGCGGCCAGCCATCGGGCCGCCGTGGCCACCACCTCGTCAGGGGCGTGGCGGGCCAGATCGTTGAGGTGGTTGGCCACCGAGCGCCGGACGTCCTCGACCGGGTCCCGGTACAGGGCATCGAGGATCGGCAGGGTGGCGGCGGGCCGGTCCGTGATCTCCGGAACGCGGATCGCCCACGGCAGGTAGGCCCGGGTGCCCTCGCTGGCGAGACGGCGGACCTGCCAGTCCGGGTGCGACGTCCAGTCCTGGATGACGGCCAGTGCCCGGTCCAGATCGGCCGCGAGGAGCCGCCGGATCGCGAATTCCGCGGTGAGCCGCGGCGTCAGCTCAGCGAGGAGCGCCAGGCAGTCCTCGAAGTCGCGGGGTTCCGTGCCGGCCAGGGCGAGGGTGGCCGCTGTCTCGGTCACGGGCCAGATCATCCAGCCGGTGAAATCCGGATCATCCAGCGCCCGCCGGAAAATGACTGCGGTGCCGGCGTAGTTTCCCGGCAGGTCGGCCAGCAGGGCGCGGCTCAGGAGGTCGGTGCGTTCCCGCAGGCTCAGTCCGTCGAGGTCCCCGGCCGTTGCGGCGAGGCGGCGGAAGCCGTGGTCCGGAGACGCCGCGGCGAGGATCCGCTCCAGCGAGCGGACGACACCGGGGTTGATAAGTTCGTTCATAACGCCCATTGCTTCAGGCTACCGGGGTGCGCGCCACGGTGCTGCCGGGGTGCCCCAGCCGCTGCGGCACCGGAACCGGGATATTCTTCCCGAAGGAAATGTCCATACACGGCGCAGGGACGGAGACGGGAATGGCGGAGGAACCTGGCGGGAAACCGCCCGGCCGGTGGCGGGTTTTCCACGACAAGTTTGTGGTGGAGGAGCGCTTCATGAGCGAACGGGACCGGAAAATCCTGTACCGGATCGCCGTCGGGCTCATGATTCTGGGCGTCGTGCTGTTCTTCGCGATCCTTGCCAGTGTCCTCCGGCAGGACGGTCTCGCAGCAGGCGACGAACCGGTCCGCTCCTGGCTCCTGACCCTCCGCTCCGGACCGCTCACGACGATCATGATCATCCTTGCGATCGTTTTCGGCCCGGTCGCCCTGCCGATCATCATCCTCGTGGTGACCGTCGCCTGGGGCCTGCTGGCCAGGCACGCCTGGCGGCCGATGCTCCTGGCCGGCGCAATGCTCACGGGCGTGATCCTCGCCCAGATCATCGGGCGCACCCTCGGGCGCCAGCGCCCGCCCGTTGATCTCATGCTCTTCGGCGCGGACTACACCTTCTCTTTCCCGTCCGGCCACGTCCTGGGCGCGTGCAACTTCCTGCTGGTCAGTGCCTTCCTGGTCTTTTCCCGCCGGCACAACCGGATCGCCGCCGTCGCAGGCTTCCTGCTGGCCGGCGTCGGGATCTTCTTCGCCGCGGTGAGCCGGCTCTACCTGGGCTACCACTGGCTGACCGACGCGCTGGCTTCGCTGTCCATCTCGTTCGTGATCCTGGGCGGCGTGATCGCCCTGGACACCTGGCGGACCGCCCGCATTCACGGTGAGCAGATCACCGGAACGCTCTCCAAAGCCGATACCAGCCAGGCCTAACCCCTGCGGCAGCCTCTTGTCCCTGCCCGGCGCCGGTGCCACAGTGGGGCCATGGCCACCGAGGAGGATGTCCGCCGTGCCGCTCTGGCCCTGCCGGGCGTGGTCGAACGGCCCAGCTGGGGCCAACCCGCCTGGTTCGCCGCCACGCTCGTGGCCCGGATCTGGGAAGAAAACGTGCTCACGGTCAAGACCGAGGAACGCGAAGCCCTCGCCGGAACGGACCCGGACACCTATTTCTGGACCCCGCACCACGAGCGTTCACCGCAGCTCGTGCTAGTGCGGCTGGACCGGATCGATACCGGGGAATTGGCGGAACTCCTCGAGGAATCCCACCGCATCGCCGGGGGCCGGAGGCCCTAGCCCCGGCGCGTGCGGAGACGGTGCAGCTCGCCCTGCAGCCGGGCGTTGACCGCCTCCAGCTCCAGCACCTTGGCCACCCCGGCCAGATTGAGTCCCTCTTCCAACAATTCGCTGATCCGCCGCAGCACGGCCAAATCCGCGTTGCTGTACTGCCGCGTACCTCCGGCGGTCCGGTCCGGCGTCAGCAGGCCCTTCCGCTCGTAGAGCCTGATGTTCTGCTGTCCGGTCCCGACCAGTTGGGCCACCACGGAGATCGCGTAGACGCCCAGCTCCTGACCACGTTCCGTCACGATACTCCTTTCCAGTTTCGAGGCGCCGGTTTCGGCGTGCCGCCACTTTGCCTCTTGCATCAGTGTCGCACCGGTGCTATAAAAAATCTATATCCACCACCATAGATAATTCGGCTGGTTGGATACCGGAAAAAAGACAGAGCTCTCGCATGAAGGAGTGGGAAATGATGTTGATGCGTACGGACCCGTTCCGTGACCTGGACCGGCTGACCCAGCAGGTTTTTGGAACGGCGGCACGGCCCGCTGCCATGCCGATGGACGCATGGCAGGAAGACGGCGAATTCGTCGTCGCGTTCGATCTACCCGGCGTCAACGTTGACTCGGTGGACCTCGACATTGAGCGCAATGTCCTGACCGTCCGGGCTGAACGGCGCGATCCGACCCAGCCCAACGTTGAGCTGATTGCCTCGGAGCGGCCGCGCGGCGTCTTCAGCCGCCAGCTCATCCTGGGCGACACCCTGGACACCGAAAAAGTCAGGGCACAGTACGCCGACGGCGTCCTGACGCTTCGCATTCCGGTGCTGGAACGGGCTAAGCCGCGGAAGATCGAAATCACTCACAGCCAGGACACGATGCAGGAGATCGGAAAGTAGCTGCGGCGGCGGGCGCACTCCGCGTCCAGCCCGCCGATCAGCGGGGGACCAGAGGACGCCGGCCGAAACCGGCGCCGCCTGGTCCCCGCCGGTCTTTCCAGAGGGCGGTGAAGCAATGAATCGCGACCCCCGTGGCTACTACGAGGCCTTGCACGTGACGCCGGATGCGACGGCGGCCGAGATCCAGCACGCTTTTCGGGCGCTGATGCGCCTCCGCCATCCCGACGTCGAAGCGGCCGCCGGTGCCGGATCCGGTGCCGGGAACAACAACGGGGACGAAGCCCGGCGCATCCTGGAGTCCTTTGCGGTCCTGCGGGATCCCAGATCCAGGGTCGAGTATGACCCGGCAGCGGCAGCGGCAGCGGCAGCGGAAACGGCACCGTCCGCCGGGCCCGGCCGCACCGCCCCCGGAGGTCGGGAGATCCCGGTGCGTTGCCACCGGCAGGAGCGCCCGGTCCTGCGGGTTACCCCGGTGCGGTGGGAGCGTGGTCCGCTGTGACCCGGCCGCCGGCACCCAGCCAAGAAGCACAAGAGAAGGAGGGCGGCCATGAGCGCATGGCGCCGCTACGATTCGCACCTGATGCCGGTCTTCCACGAACGTTTCGAGGCCCGTTGGGGCAAGGACACAGCCCCGTTCCTTGACCCGGAAACCCACGAAGCGCCGCTGCCGCGGGCCCAGTGGATCAACATCGACACCGGGGCCGCGCTCGCGGTGGTCCCCGTCTGGACCGCCGATGACAGCCAGCACCGCTCGTTCGGCGTCTTTTACCTGCCGCCGGCCGGCGATATCTGGGTGCTGCGGCCTGGGTATACGAGTTATCTGGAGCCCTCCGCGGATGAGACCGAACAGCTCCAGGTGCTGCGGAACGACGCCTTCAAAAAGGCCGTGGCGCACGCCAAAGAATTCCTGTTCGGGTCTGAGGCGGCGGCGTACTGAGGTTCCGCGGGAGGTATTCCGGACAATGGGCCGACCGGGCACGCGGACGCTGGTCGTGGCGCGAGGGTGCGGCGCGGCCTAAAATCAGTCAACTGTCTGAAACTACGTAGGGGAATCCACTGATGAATGCATCCGCCAAGGACTTGGCCGCCCTGCTGGCGCCGCGCTTCACCCTGGGCGTGGCGACTGCAGCCTTCCAGATCGAAGGTGCCCTGGATGAGGACGGACGCGGTCCCTCGGGCTGGGACCACTTCGCCGCCAGGCCCGGTGCGATCGTGGAAGACCACAGCCCCGCAATTGCGTGTGACCACTACCACCGGATGCCCGAAGACGTGGCCCTGATGAAAGAACTCGGGGTCGATTCCTACCGGTTTTCGCTGTCCTGGTCACGCATCCAGCCCGGCGGTAGGGGGCCGGTCAATCCCGCAGGCCTCGACTTCTATGACCGGTTGATCGACCTGCTGCTGGCCAACGGGATCGCACCGATGGCCACGCTGTACCACTGGGACACGCCGTTGGAGCTGGATGAGGCCGGCGGCTGGATGAACCGGGACACCGCCTACCGGCTAGGGGAGTTTGCCGCGATCGCCGCGGCCGCGTATGGAGACCGGGTGATCCGCTGGGTGACGGTCAACGAACCCGCCACGGTCAGCACCAACGGCTACATGCTGGGGATGCACGCGCCGGGCGAAGCGCTCAAGCTGAAAGCCCTGCCCAGCGTCCACCACCAGTTGCTGGGCCACGGGTTGTCGTTGCAGGCGCTTCGGGCCGCCAATGTGCCGGGCGGCATCGGGATGACGAATGTCTATTCGCCGATGGTGCCCGCCTCGATCAACCCCTTGGACAAGCTCAGCGCCGGTCTCATGGACATGGCCCAGAACCGGCTTTATGCGGACCCCGTCCTGCTCGGGAAGTACCCCGACGCCATCCGGGCCGCCACTTTCTTCTCCTCCTTCAGTCCGTCCAGCGAGGACATGAAGCTGATCTCGCAGCCGCTGGACTTCTACGGGCTCAATTACTACATGCCAACGCGTGTGGCGTCCGGCCCAGGCGCGAGCGCCGTTCCCAAGGGGATGGCCGAAGCGATGGGCGATGACCTGAGCGGCACCGCACCCGGCTCCCCGTTCCACATTGTTGCGTTCCCGGATACCGAGACCACCGCGTACGGCTGGCCCATCAAACCGGAGTACATGGCCGTCGCGCTCGCGGAAATGGCTGAGCGCTACCCGAACCTTCCGCCGGTCTACATCACGGAGGGCGGGGCGAGCTTCGAAGATCTCGAGATCCGGGACCCGGACGGCGGGCTGATCATCCCGGACGAACGCCGGGTGCGCTACCTGGCGGACCATATTGCCACCGCCATCGAAGCGACCTCACCCGGGGGCGCGGCTGACTCGGTCGAGCTGCTCGGGTACTACGTGTGGTCCCTCTTGGACAACTTCGAGTGGTCGGGCGGCTACAAGCAGCAATTCGGGCTGTTGCACGTGGACCGCAAGACCCAGGAGCGTTCAAAGAAGGCCTCGTTCTACTGGCTCCAGGAGGTCCTCGCGGCCCGGCACCGGAACTCCGGCCCGGAGGCTCCCGACGCCGGCGCCGCGCAGGTTGCGTCCGGCGCCGCGCTGGTCTCGTCCGACACCGTGCCGGTCTCGTCCGACACCGCTAACCCCCAGCCTGCAGGCTAGCAATCGATCACACGTAGATCACACGTAGAGGAGCGGGAGTTCTTCGAGGTAGGGGTCGTCCAGGGGCCAGCCCGGGTCGTCCGTGTCTGCGGCAGGGAATTGGTGCCTGGCGGTGACCTGGTACCAGTCGGGAAAGGGGTCTTCGGGCAGGGCCAGGTTGGGATCCCGGCCAGGGTCCCTGGGCAGGTCCAGTTCGGGATCCCAGGCTGGGTGCTGGCCGGGACACCCTGTGGGCGCCGCGTCCGGATGAGGTCTTGGATTCATGGGCTGACCGTGGTCCGGGCATCTGTCCGCGGGCACGCGTTCGTCCTGGTCCTCGTCTGCGGGCGGAACTGTGTCCGTGGCCAGAATTTCGTGTAGCCATTGGGGTGGTTCCCAGTCCTGGTGTTCGCTGGGA
>DATITT010000077.1:0-16512 GCA_035467435.1 Arthrobacter sp.
TCGGGAGCCGAGCAGGCCATCCGGGCTGGCGGCGGGGATCCGCGGCCGCTGTTTCGTTTCCCCTTCGGCGAACGCGACGCCCGCACCATCGCCACCGTCAACGCCTACGGCTACCTGCCCGTCCGCTGGACCGTGGACACGCTTGGATGGAAGGGCAGCAGCGGAGGGATCACGGCCCAAATCGTGGCGGACCGGGTGCTGGCCCGGCTCCAGCGCGGGGAGATCGTGCTGATGCACATCGGCTCCAACCCCGACGACGGGACCACGCTCGACGCCGACGCCCTGCCCGGGACGATCGAACGGATCCGCCAGGCCGGCTACGGCTTCACCACGCTCGATGAGCTGCTGGGCTGACGCCGGAACGGAAAATCCGTGACCGGCTGGACCTTGCGGCACAACGCCCCTGTCGCCCAGGCCTGATGGCTGATACGACTGTGGCATGACGGAGTCGCCAACCCTCGCCGCCGCGCTGGCGCCCGTCGATGCTGTGATTTTTGACCTCGACGGTGTGGTGACGGACACAGCGGAGCTCCGCGCGGCCGCCTGGAAACGGCTCTTCGACGAGGTCCTCCAGGACCCGCGGCTTCCGGCCGGGACCCGCCGGGACCCGTTCAGCACCGATGACTACCTGGACCTGGTCGCGGGCCGGACCTGGGAGGATGCGGCAGCCACCTTCCTGCGTTCCCGTGGCGGGGTCGTCCCGGACGGCACACCCTCGGATGGTTCCGCGGTGTGGAGCGCCTTCGGCCTGGCAGCCCGCCATAACGAACTGTTCGACAAACTGCTCAGCACCAACCCGGTCCGGGCTTTCCCCGGCACCGCGGACCTGCTCGGCAGACTGAAGGCCGGCCGGATCCCGGTGGTGCTCGCCACCTCCGCGAGGAACGCCGGTGCGCTGCTGGCCGCCGCAGGGCTCGCGGACGTCTTCGACCACATCATCGACGGGCAGACGGCCCTGGAGCGCGACGTCGCTGGAAAACCGGCCCCCGCGCTGCCGCTCGAAGCGGTGCGCCGGCTGGAGATCCCGCCCGCCCGGGCGATGGTCATCGAGGAATCCGTCACCGGGGTGGAGGCCGGCCGGCGCGGCGGTTTCGGGCTGGTGGTCGGCATCGACCGGGACGGGCGCCGGGATCCGTTGGAAGCGGCGGGCGCCGACGTCGTCGTCGAGGATGTCAGCCAACTGGACATCGGCCTCGTCATCAAGCACCCGTGGCTGCTGGTCTACGCCGGCTTCGACCCGGCGCACGAGGGCCACCGGGAAGCCCTCACCACCCTGGGCAACGGTTACCTGGCCACCCGGGGAGCCGCGCCGGAGCACCGGGCCGGGGCAGTGCACTATCCCGGCAGCTATCTCGCCGGGGTCTACAACAGCCTGCACAGTGTGGTGCAGGGCCAGGAATCCGACGATGAGCACATCGTCAACATCCCCGACTGGCTGCCACTGGATCTCCGGATTGGAGACGGCGGCTGGTGGTCCGAGGGCGGGCTCTCGCTCCGCAGCGAGCGGCGCACCCTGGACCTGAAGCGGGCGGTGCTGACCCGGGAGGCGGTCCTGGAGGACGACGACGGCCGGCGGCTCCGGGTGCTGCAGCGCCGCCTCGTGTCCATGGCCACGCCGAACCTCGCCGCCCTGGAAACCGTCATCACGGCTGTCGGCTGGAGCGGGGGCGTCAGCATCCGCAGCGGCTGCGACACGGACGTCACCAACTCCAATGTCCCCGAGGACGCGGCCCTGTCCAGCCGGCACCTGGGGTCCGTCAAGGTTGAAGCGTCCGGGGCCGGTCCGGGCGCCGCCGGCCTCACGGTGCAAGCCACGACCGTCACCAGCGGGATCGTGATCGCACTCGCCCTCCGGACGGAAGTGTCCGGGGCCGACGGACCGGACGGGACCGGAATTCCCGAACAGCTGGGCGGGCTGCACACCCACCGCTTCGAGCTTTCCGTGGCTGCGGGGGAACCGCTGACGGTCCTCAAGACCGTAGCCGTGGCGTCCTCCCGCGACCACGCCATCGCCTCTCCACTGACGGCAGTCCGGGCCGTCCTGGCCCGCGCCCCGGGCGGTTTCGCTGCCCTGCAGGCCGAACACGAGGCCGCGTGGGAGATCCTGCTCAAGCCGTTCGTCATCGAGCTCGACGACAGCTCGCAGGCGCAGCTCATCCTCAACCTGCACGTCTTCCACCTGCTGCAGACCCTCACCACCCACACCGCGGAACTGGACGCGGGCATACCGGCCCGCGGGCTGCACGGCGAGGGGTACCGCGGACACGTCTTTTGGGATGAGCTCTTCGTTCTCCCGCTGCTGAACTCCAGGCTGCCATCCCTCGCGCGGGAACTGGTTGATTACCGGTGGCGGCGGCTCGGCGCTGCGCGGGACGCGGCCCGCGCCGCGGGACTGAAAGGGGCTATGTTCCCGTGGCAAAGCGGCAGCGACGGCACGGATCAGACGCCGAGGCTGCTGTTCAACCGGCGGTCGGGGCACTGGATGCCGGATCATTCCCGGCGCCAGCGGCATGTAGGCCTCGCTGTCGCCTACAACGCCTGGCAGTACTTCGAGACCACCCAGGACCGCGGGTGGCTGACCCAACACGGTGCGGAAATCATCGTCGACGTGGCCCGGCTGTTTGCGTCGATGGCGGAGTGGAACCCGGCCGATGACCGCTTCCACCTCCGGGGCGTCATGGGCCCGGATGAGTACCACACCGGATATCCGGGCGACCCGGGAGGCGGACTGAACGACAACGCGTACACGAACGTCATGGCGGCGTGGGTGTTCGACCAGGCCGTCTGGATCATGCATTCGGTCCGGGGGTTCGACATGGAGGAGCTGCGGGTTCGGCTGCTGGTCACCGCCGCCGAGATCGAGACCTGGGAACACCTCAGCCGCCGCATGTTCGTTCCGTTCCACGACGACGGCGTCATCAGCCAGTTCGACGGCTACGGCGCGCTCCGGGAACTCGACTGGAAGCATTACCGCCGCACCTACGGGCTCATCGAGCGGCTGGACCTGATCCTGGAGGCGGAAGGCGACAGCACCAACCACTACCGGCTGGCCAAGCAGGCCGATGTCCTGATGTTGCTGTACGTTCTGGGCGAGGACCAGCTCATCGAATTCCTGGCCGGGATGGGCTACGCCGTCACTCCCGCCCAGATGGCCGCCACGGTGGACTTCTACCTGGCCAGGACGGCGCACGGATCCACGCTCAGCCGGGTGGCCCACGCGTCTGTACTGGCGCAGCGGGACCCCGAGCGGGCGTGGGCGGTGTTCCGGGAGGCCCTGGACGCGGACCTGGATGACACCCAGGGTGGAACCACCAGCTCCGGCATCCATCTGGGCGCCATGGCCGGGACGATCGACGTCGTACAGCGCAGCTTCGCCGGGCTGCGGATCACGCGCGACGCCCTCGACTTCGCGCCCCGGCTGCCGGCGGAACTCAGCCGCGTGCACTTCCAGGTCCGCTACCGGGACCAGATGCTCGCCATCCAGCTGGAACGCGACCGGCTGACGGTGTCGGCGGCCCCCGGTGACGCCGCCCCGGTGCTGGTGCGGGTGGGAGTCCAGCGGGTACTGCTCAGGGCCGGGCAGGACCACGTGTTCCTGCGCAAAGACAGCTGACCCGGCTGAGGCCCCGGGACCGCTACGGGGAGTCCATCCGGAGCACGGCTGCTCCGGTGACCCGGTCCTCCGACAGGTCCAGCAGAGCTTGATCGGCGGCCGAGAACGGATAGGACACCGTGGTGGGGCGCAGCGGAATCTCCGCGGCGACTCGGAAGAACTCTTCGCCGTCGGCCCGGGTGTTGGCGGTGACACTGCGCAACTGGCGTTCCTGGAACAGCTCCGTGGCGTAGTGCAGCGCCGGAATATCACTCAGATGGATGCCGGCGACGGCGAGCGTGCCGCCCCGGTCCAGGGCACGCAGGGCCACCGGAACCAGGCTGCCGGCCGGAGCGAAGAGGATGGCGGAATCCAGCGGATCCGGCGGTTGCTCGTCGGCGCCGCCGGCAAACGTCGCCCCCAGCTCCAGGGCAAGGGCGCGCGCTTCCTCGGACCGTGTCATCACGTACACGCGCGCGCCCTGGAAGAGGGCGATCTGTGCCGCCAGGTGCGCGGATCCGCCGAACCCGTAGATCCCCAGCCGTCCGCCGATGGGAAGGTCAGCGCGGCAGAGTGCGCGGTAGCCAATGATTCCCGCGCACAGCAGGGGTGCGGCCTCCTCGTCCGAGAAGCTTGACGGGAGCCGGTAGGCAAAGTCTTCGGCCACCGTGATGAGTTCGGCGTAGCCGCCGTCGCGGTCCCAGCCGGTAAACACGGGGGAGAGGCAGAGGTTCTCCGCGCCGCGCAGGCAGAAGCGGCAGGTGCCGCAGGTCCCGCCGAGCCAGGCGACCCCCACCCGGTCACCGGGGGAGAAGCGCGTGGCGCGGGCCCCGCACGTGATGACTTCGCCGACGACTTCGTGTCCCGGAATGACGCCGGGGCGCCGCGGAGCGAGGTCGCCCTCGGCCAGGTGCAGGTCAGTGCGGCAGACTCCGCACACCCGGACCCGCAACAGCACCTCCCCGGGACCCGGCCGGGGATCGGGGCACTCGTCCGCGACCAGGGGGCCGCTTCTCATCGGCCCGGGCTGTCCTACCCGCCAAGCTCGCACAGGCGTCCTCCTCTGCTAGAACCTCCAGCTCCCCTCTGAAGGCGGTGATCCGGTGGAGCGGGGTCAGCGCGTAATCAGGACATTGCAGCGCGCCTTGTTCAGGACGGCCGTGACAGTGTTGCCCGGGCCGCCCTCACGATTGTGGGTTCCAATGACCAGTACCTCGGCGTCGCTGGCGGACGCCAGCAGTTCCTTGGACGCCGCGTGGCCTTCCCGCAGGACCCCCGAGATCGACAGCTCCGGGGCGAGGCGGCGGGCCTCCTCAAGAGTCTGGTCCAGGAGTTCCTGGCCGTGCAGCGGGCCATGTCGTCCGTGGCCCTCCCTGGTGCCGCCGCGGGACTGGTCGATGTGGACTATTTGCAGGGTGGTGCCAAGCATCCCCGCCAGCCGGGCGGCGCCGGCCAGCGCCGCGGAACTCCGGGAGGTTCCATCGATGCCGACGACGACGGGGCCAGCGGCCTCGCCGGGGCTGCGCAGGCGGCGGATGACGATCACAGGACAGGGGGAGGAGCCTGCGAGGTCGAGACAGACCGATCCGGCAATGTGCCCCAGCACGCCTCCTAGTCCGCGGCTGCTGACCACCAGGAGGCGGGCATCACGGGCAGCATCGCGCAGCACCGCAGCCGGGAGACCGGCCTCCATCACACCTTCGACGCCGGAACCGGGTTCCGCCGCGTGTTCCGTCCCTTGTCCGGGGCCGGGGCCGGGTGCAGGGTCGGTGGTTGCGGCCGGGCCCTGTGCGGTGGCGACCGCCGCCCGGGCCAGTTCTACACCTTCCGCCAGGACCACCTCGGCCGCGTGCCGCAGCCCGCTGCCTTCCACACCCCTGACCGGTCCGAGCTTCTTGGTAAAAAGGGGCCAGACCCAGGCATGCACCACACGGAGCCGGTACCCTCCGGCCGCCGCGTACCCCGCGGCCCACCGGACGGCCGCCTGGGCCGCCTCGGACCCGTCGTAGCCCACTGCCACGGTGGTGCGTTCGTCCCCTGCGGCGGGTGCCGTCATGCGTCCTCCCGATCAGCGAAGTCCGCCTCCTGACGGCACTGTGCCCCAGTACAACGCACGCCCTCGGGAAGGGCTAGGGGCTTTGGTCCCGCGGGTTCCGGGGATCCTCGTCCCGGGCCGAACGGGAATCCGCGGCGGCCTCCGTTCCCGCTTCGCCGTGCTGTTCGCGCAGCTCGCGGCCGTGGCGGATGTCTTCTTCTTCCTTTTCCTGCACTTTGTCGCTCTTCTTGGTGTCGCGCGGCGGCAGCTGGATGGTTTCTTCGGCTTCGATGCCGGCCTGGAGCTGGCGGCCGCGTTCCATCTCGGCGTCAAATTCGGCGCCGAACAGCAGTGACATGTTCAGGATCCAGAGCCACAGCAGTGAGATGATGACGCCGCCGATCGTGCCGTAGGTCTCGTTGTAGCTGCTGAAGTTGGCGACGTAGAACCCGAAGGCCAGGGAGGCCAGCAGGAAGATCACCAGGGCGATCAGGGACCCCAGGCTCATCCAGCGGAACTTGGGCTGTTTCACGTTCGGGGTGGCGTAGTAGAGGATGGCAATCGCGGCCACCACGAGCAGGATGATGAGGGGCCATTTGGCGATGTTCCAGACGGTCAGGACGACCCCGCCCAGGCCCAGAGCGTTGCCCACGGACTCGGCGACGGGGCCGCTGAGGACCAGCATGGCGGCCAGCAGAACCACGATCAGCACGGTGGCGATGGTGACGGCGAGCATGGTGCCGCGGAGCTTGATGAACGGCCGGCCTTCATCGATTTCGTAGATCCGGTTCATGGCCCGGCCAAAGGCCCCGACGTAGCCGGAAGCGGACCACAGGGCGGTGAGGATGCCGATCACCAGCGTGAGTCCGGCCGCGGAGGAGCTGCTCAGCTGTTGGATCGGTTCGCGGATGGCGTCCACGGTGTCGGCGGGCGCGAATCCTGAGATGATTTCCAGAAGCGCGCCGGTGGTTTTCCCGGCGTCGCCGAAGATGCCCAGCAGGGATACGAGGGCAAGCAGGGCCGGGAAGATGGAGAGAACGGCATAGTACGTCAGGGCCGCGGCGAGGTCGGGGCACTGGTCCTTGCTGAATTCTCGATACGTTTTCTTGGCGATGTATTTCCACGACTGTTTGGTGACATCGGTGGGGCTGTCCGGCTTGCGGTTGTCATCCGGTGCGGGCGCTGTGCGGGCCTTGGCGGTGCTGCTCTCCTGGGTTTCGGCGTCGGCCCCAGTGTCTGCGGTGGCGGGATTCTTGGCCATGGGAGTTCTTCCTCTGCGAGTTAAGTGCGACGGCCGGCCCGTCCGGCGCGTGAGCGCGGGAGGGCCGGCCGGTTCAAGCGGGATCAGACCTGCTGGACGTTGTCCTTGGCCTGGGCGGTGCGGTCTTTGACATCCGTTACCGCGCCCTGGCCCTCGGCCTTGACGTGTTCGGTGGCATCGGCCGCGGTGGCCTTGACGTTTTCCATCGCTTCCTGGGCGGGTTCTTTGAGCCCTTCAGCGACGTGCTTGGCGGCCTCGGTGAGTTCCGTGGTGAGCGGTTCGGCCGCGGTCTTCAGGGCATCGGCGGCTTCGCGTTCCTTCTGGCTGGCCGGGATCAGGGAGGAGACCAACAGGCCGGCCCCGAACGCGATCAGACCTGCCGCCAGCGGGTTGCCCTGGGTCTTGGTCTTGACCTGCGTGGGGGCGTCCCCGATTGCTGCACCGGCGTCGCCCAGGTGAGCCCCGGCGGTCCCGGTGGCGGAGTGGACATTGCCGGCGGTGTGGTCGGCAGCTCCCATGACTTTCTCCTTCACGCCAAACACGGCGTCTTTGACGTTGTCTTTGACCTTGTCGGTCTGGCGCTGGACGATGTGGGACGGTGTGACTTTGTCCGCGACGGCATCGACATTCGTGCCCAGCCGTGCGCGGGTTGCTTCAATATCTGCTCGGATGACATCCGGGTTTTCACTCATTTTTCTGACCTCGCTGTTCTAGGAGCCTGGCTTAAGGGTGGGCGGTATTTCCTGGAGCGTCTCGGCGGTCTGGGGCATGCCCTTGATCGCGTTGAGTTCCTTGCGGCCCTTGGCCGCCAGGATCGCGGCGACGATTCCCCAGACGACAGCGACGACGACACCGGACCAGCCCAGCCCGATGAGAGTCCCGAGCGCCCACCAGAGCGCCAGGGACAGGAACAGCAGGACGAAATGGCCCGCGACGCCGGCACCGGCCAGCATCCCCGCGCCCTTGCCGGCGCGGGTCGCGGACTGCTTCAGCTCGACCTTCGCCAGCTCCACTTCCTGCCGCATCAGGGTGGACATGTCCCGCGTGACATCACCCAGCAGGTCGCCCAGGGACGACGTTTCAGCCTTCGCGTGCGCGGCGGTGGGGGGCATTTCGCTGGTCATCGACGGCCACCGTCAAAGGGATCATCCCGGAAGGAATCCTGCCGGGGCGCGTCCGTCACCACGGGCTCGTCGGCCCAGCGGTCCTGCCGGCCACTGCCGCCGAGCGGATCGGCGTCGAGCGGGTTGGGCGGGTAGGTGTCAGCGACGCCCGCCGTCGTGGTTCCCGGGGCAGGCATCTGCACGGGCGGCGGCGGAACCGCCATGCCGGTGTCCGGGACCCGGGTGGCCGGGGTTGTGCTGGCGCTGGCACCCGTTTCGGGTGCTCCGGCGCTCAGGCTGCGGCTGAGCCGCCCGGCGAGGACGCCGGCGCCGGCCGCGAGCAGCAGGAACGTTCCGGGCCGTTGGCGGGCAAAGGACTTCACCTCGGTGAGCAGCGAACCCGGGTCGCGCCCATCGAGCCAACCGGCGACGGCGGAAGACCGCTCGGCCGCCTGGCGCACGAGGTCGCCGGCGACACCGGGCTGCTCCGAGGCATCGGCCATGGTCTGCAGTTCGGTGGAAATGGAGCGCAGGCCCTCGGCGACCTTCTGCTGCTGCGTGCCGGCCTGGTCGGTCAGGTCGGACTTGGCCTGCTGCAGGAGATCCCTGGCGTTCGTCTTCACTTCGGCGGCAACATTGGAGGCCTCCGTTTTGGCCGTCTCGGCCACAGTCTGGGCGGAATCCGTGGCCTGGCGCTTCAGGTCGGCTGCCTCGTCCTTGGCCGCATCGGACTTGGACGCCCCGCCCTCGGCGGAGGTGCCGTAGGCGCTGCCGTCGGACGTCGGCGGGAAAGTGGTTTCCGGCCGGAGGGGAGTCTGCTGGGTGGCTACAGGAGTGCCGTGGCTGCCGTCCTCGGGCCATTTGTTCTCTGTCATCTTCGCTCTCATTTCAAGATCGGCTGCTGATCACAAACCAGCAATAACTGGAGACATAATAGTAAGCATGATTACTAAGAAATAGTAAGTACCCTTGCTTTGTTTCTTGCGGAAAGCCCGCGCCCGGCCGCGGTGATGCCCGCCCGGAGCGGTGAACTAGGCTTGAAACATGAGCGAAGCGGTGGACGGCTGATGGCGAAGCGGGGCAGGGCCGCCGGCCGGAGCAACACCGAAAAGGTTGCCGGAGTGGTGGCGATCCCGAAGGGCAGCCGCCCTGAGGGGCCGGTGGAGGGCATCTACTACATCGATACCGGCGACTGCGAGCTGATCGCGGACCAGGACAACTCCAACGGCTGGCTGCTGCGGATCAACGGCGTGATGAGTTCGCACATTGACCTGGCGGATCCGCTCTTCCTCGACTTTGAGTACATGCGTTGGATCTCGGCCCTGGTGGAATCGCGCTGGCCGCAGGACTCCCGGCCGAAGCTGCGCGCCCTGCATCTGGGCGGCGGAGCATGCTCGCTGGCGCGCTACTTTCACGCCGCCTACCCCGAGGCCCGCCAGGTGGTGGTGGAACTGGACGGCAAACTGGCCGGATACGTCCGGGGCTGGTTCGACCTGCCGAAGGCTCCGCTGATGCGCCTGCGTGTGGGCGAGGCCCGCGAGGTCACCGAAAGCCTGACGCCGCAGACCCGCGACCTGATCATCCGCGATGTCTTTGCCGGCTCGGTGACGCCGCGGCCGCTGACCACGAGGGAGTTCAACGAGCACGCCAAGCGCGTCCTGGCGCCCGGCGGGATCTACGTGGTGAACTCCGGCGACGCTCCGGACCTGAGGAACGCCCGGGAGGACGCCGCGACCATCGCGGACACCTTCAAGCACACCGTGATTATCGCGGACCCCGCCATGCTCAAGGGCAGGCGCTACGGGAACATGATCATGGCCGGCAGCGACCTCCCGTTCGACGACGACCCGGGACTGGCGCGGCGACTGCTGGGCGGCGCGGTGCCCGCCCACATCTGGAACGACGCCAAAGTCCGGGCCTTTGCCGCCAATGCACCGGTCCGCCGCGACCCCAGGACTGTGGAGCCGGCGCCGTCGACTGCTCCGTGACGGCCCTTGAGCAGGCGGCAGTTACGGGGCCGTCGCTGCGTAGCCACCCCGTCCCAGGAGCGCCTTCCGGTGGGCCTTCGTCTGTTCGCGCAGCGCCTGCACCACCGCCGCGACCGCGGGGCGGCGCATGGAGTCGGGCCGCAGCACCATCCAGTACGGCAAAAGTTCGGCAAACTCCTCCGGCAGCAGCCGGACCAGATCCGGATGCAGGTCCGCCGCGAAACACGGCAGGAAGCCGATCCCGGCGCCGGCGCGGGTCGCCTCCACGTGGACAAAGACATTGGTGGAGCTCAGGCCGTCCCGCATGGCCGGCACAAGACGCCGCGGGGCATCCAGATCGTCCACCTGCAGCATGGAATCGACGAAATAGACCAGCGAGTGCGTGGTGAGTTCCTCGATTGTCGTGGGGGTGCCGTACTCGGCAAGGTAATCGCGGGAGGCGTACATGCCGAGCATGTACTCGCCGAGCCGGGCGGCCGCGGCCCGGTGCACCTGCGGTTCCCCCACCACGACCTCGATGTCCAGCCCGGAACGCTGCTGGAGCGCCCTCCGCGTCACGGTGATGATCTCGACGCTGAGGCCGGGGTGGTCGCGGCGCAGCCTGGCCACCGCGGGGGCCGCGATGTAGGCGCTGAACCCGTCCGTCGCGGTCATCCGGACGACGCCGGTGATCGGGTCCGGTACCCGGCCGGGCTGTTCGAGGGTCCGGATTGCCGCTTCCACCCGCTCGGCCACCTGCACCGCTTCCGCGCCCAGTTCCGTGAGTTCCCAGCCGCCGGAGGCGCGCGAGAGCACCCGCCCGCCCAGGGCCTTCTCCAGCGACGCGATCCGGCGCGACACGGTGGTGTGGTTCAGCCCCAGGGACTGCGCCGCCGTCGTGAACTTCGCGGAACGGGAGACGGCCAGAAGTACGAGCAGATCATCCGGGTTGGCATTCATATCTGCAATTCTGCACATAAGGAGTGCCGGTTTGACCATTGAATCGCCCAGTTTGTGCGGCAATACTCAGTGAAGCTGCTCAGCGCTGTGCATCGCACCTCTTCTGGGCCGTTGACGACCGCAAACTTGAGGAGTGCAGGACATGGAGAGCAGCTTGAACGGGCGAAAGGCCCTGGTGACCGGCGGAGCCGGCGGAATCGGCGCTGCGAGCGTGCGTGCCCTGGCGGCACGGGGCGCCAAAGTGGTGATTGCGGATATGGATGAGGCTGCGGCCGCGGCCCTCGCCGATGAGGTGGGCGGCACCTCCTGGGCGGTCAACCTCCTCGACGTCGAGGCGCTCCAGTCCGTCAGCCTGGACTGTGACATTCTCGTCAACAACGCCGGCATCCAGCGCATCAGCCCGATCGAGGACTTCGACCCGGCGGACTTCCGCCGCCTCATCACGCTTATGCTGGAAGCGCCGTTCCTGCTCATCCGCGCAGCCCTGCCGCACATGTACGCCAACAACTACGGCCGGATCATCAACCTGTCCTCCGTGCACGGGCTCCGCGCCTCCCCGTTCAAGAGTGCCTATGTCTCGGCGAAGCACGGACTGGAAGGCCTGAGCAAAGTGACGGCGCTGGAAGGCGGCGCGCACGGTGTCACCTCCAACTGCATCAACCCCGGCTACGTCCGGACGCCGCTGGTCGAGTCCCAGATCGCCGACCAGGCCAAGGTTCACGGGATCCCGGAGTCCGAGGTCCTTACCAAGATCATGCTGACCGAAGCCGCCGTCAAGCGACTCGTCGAGCCGGAGGAGGTCGCCTCCCTCGTGGCCTGGCTGGCTTCTGACGACGCCGGCATGGTCACCGGCGCCAGCTACACGATGGACGGCGGCTGGTCCGCCCGGTAGCGGGCCGGCACACCCGCTCACACCGCAACGCGGGGTCAGATCGCGCCCATCCCGGGCCCCGGCATGGGCGCGAGCTGACCCCGCGGTGCTCCTGGCGGCTGGTCCGCCCGGCAGCGGGCCGCTGATCAGTCAGTTTTGGTGTCGTCCTTCTTGTCGCCCTGGTCCTCGGTGGTCGGCTCGGTGGTCGGCTCGGTGGCCGGCTCGGTGACGCGGCGGATGTAGTCGTTGACGGCCTCCTCCGGAACCCGGAACGAGCGGCCCACGCGCACGGCTGCGATGGCGTGTGACTTCACCAGCCGGTAGACGGTCATTTTGGACACCCGCATGGCCGCAGCGACTTCCGCGATAGTCAGAAAGTGGGAGGAAAAATTCGCTGAACTCATATCGTCTGGGCCGTCCATTAGTCGGGGTACCGGAGTTGCCGGTAGTCGTAGAAGGTGACGTCCCCCGCCGCGCTGCCGGCTGTCCGGAGACCCACGTAGGGGGCGTTGATTACGGCCACCGTGCCCAGGTGCCGGCCGTTGAACGGATCATCGCCAATCAGCACCTGACCCATCCGGAACGGAATGCGCGCTGTTCTGGCTCGGCTCACGGTTCCCCTCAGGAAACTGGCCACACTGCGTCGTTGGTGTTGTGGTCGTTGGTATGTTGCTGGCGGAGATGCTGGGGACTCCATCGGAACCACTCCTTCGGAAGGCGTGCCACTCGGACTATCGGCGGCGTCCGGACCAGCGTGGGAGGGCTCCCCAGCCCCGCGCCCCGGCCGGTCCGTGCCGCCGTGAAAGCCACTGTAGCTGTCAGCACCATTCGTCACACGAGTAACTTCTCCCCCTACCAGACCCTGCACCACTTGGGACGCAGCGCCGACTACTTGCCGGGCAGGGAATCCGTCCCGTTCCCGGCCAGGGCAAGGGTGCCGCCCAGCCCGATCATCATCACCCCGCCGGTGGTGCCCAGCGCGGCGATCCGCCGGGGCGAGCTGGCAAACCAGCGCCGGGCAGTACCGGCGATCAGCGCCCAGCCACTGTCCGAGGCCAGCGCGATCGCGAGGAACAGCGCTCCCAGCGTCGCCAGCTGCACCGGGATGGCGCCGGCCGAGTAGTCCACAAACTGGGGCAGCACGGCGACGAAGAAAATAATCGACTTGGGGTTGGTGGCACCCACGATGAATCCTTCCCGGAGGATCCGCAAGGTCGACGCCGGACGCGGGGGTTCCGCCGTCGTCGGGCCTCTGCCACGGTGCCGGACGGCCTGGATGCCGAGGTAGATGAGGTAGGCCGCGCCGGCGAACTTGACCACGCTGAAGAGCAGTACGGACTGGGCCAGCACCACGCCCACCCCCAGGGCCACCGCGGCGATCTGCAACAGCTCCCCGGCGGCGTTGCCCAGCACGCTCAGGAGCCCGCCCCGGCGCCCCAGGGCCAGCGTCCGCCCGATCACGAACAGCACGCTTGGTCCCGGCACGGCGATCAGGATGAGGGCGGCGAGGGCGAAGGCCAGCAGGTTCGGCGCGGGGACCATGACTGATTTTAGCCCCCGACGGGGAGCCGGCAGCAGGGCCTGCCGGGCCCTGCCCGTTCGGCTGGAACCCGGGGGAGCGGCGCTGTTTCGTCGGAGGGAGCGGCTCAGGGTCGCCAGCGGGCCGGGCCCGTCGCCGGCGGTGCCCTACCGGAGGGGCTTCCGGCCGTGGTAAAACCGACCCGGGTCGCGAATCCGTTCGTCTCCTGTGCTTCGGGCAGGGCCGTCGTTCGCCGGTCTGCTCAAGGTGCCGCTGGACGCTGCGTTCCAGCACCCCGACAGTGAAGGAGAAGCGGCATGAAAGCCATCGTCCAGGACGTGTACGGCTCTGCGGATGTGCTGGTGCTGCGCGACGTCGACACTCCCGTACCGGGCGACGATGAGGTGCTGATCCGGGTCCACGCCGCCGGCGTCGAGCAGGGGGTCTGGCACCTCATGACCGGCATGCCCTACCTGACCCGGGCTTTTTTCGGGTTCAAGGCTCCCAGGAACCCGATCCGTGGCAGGGAAGTCGCCGGCCGGGTGGAGGCGGTGGGACGGAACGTCGTCGGGTTCCGTCCGGGGGATGAGGTGTTCGGCACAGCCGAGGGTTCCTTTGCCGAATTCGTCTGCGCCAGGGAGGGCAAGATCGCCCTGAAGCCGGTGAAGGCCAGCTTCGAGCAGGCCGCAGTTGTTCCCATCTCCGCCACCACGGCGCTGCAGGGCCTCCGCGACAGCGGCCGGCTCCAGCCCGGGCAGGACGTGCTGATCATTGGCGCAGGCGGCGGAGTGGGCTCCTTTGCGGTCCAGCTCGCCAAGGCGCTCGGAGCGCAGGTCACCGGAGTCTGCAGCACCGCGAAGCTGGATCTGGTCCGGTCGATCGGCGCCGATCACGTCATTGACTACAGGCACGACGACTTCGCGGACGGCGCGAGGCGTTTCGACCTCATTCTCGACACGGCAGGCAACCGCCCGCTGTCGGTCCTCCGCCGGGCGCTGAAACCCCGGGGAACCCTCGTGATTGTCGGAGGCGAGGGCGGCGGCCGCTGGACCGGAGGATTTGAACGGTCCCTCCGGGCGGCACTGCTCTCCCCCTTCGTCGGGCAGAAACTCACGGGTCTGATGGCAACGGAGCGGCAGGAGGACCTCCGCTACCTGGCCCAGCTCATCGACGCCGGTGCCGTCACCCCCGTCATCGAGAAGAGCTATCCGTTGGGCGACGCTCCGGAGGCAATCCGGCACCTGCACGACGGCCACGCCCGCGGCAAGGTGGTTATCACGGTCTGAGGACGCCCGCTTCAGGCCTGCTGCAGCGCGGTTCCGATGATCGTGGCGTTGATCCCCAGGCCGATCAGCCACCAGCGGTTGAAGGTCAGGAGCAGCAGTGCGGCCGAGACCGCAGCACCCGTAACCGTGACCGGAACCCACCAGGGCGCATCACCGATCAGGCCCAGGCCGCCGAGCGCCAGGATCACGGCGGCCGTAACGGCGAGGCTGGATGCCAGCCGCCGGACGTTGCCGGCAAACGGCGAATGTCCGACGTCGAACGGTGCCTTCTCGTCCGGCTTTGGCAGCCAGATGGCCAGATGTACCAGGCCGTGCGCAATCAAGAACAACCCCGCAATCCAGCGCATGGCGGCCCTCCTGCATCCCGGCTGACGTGTCCATCGAAGCACCGCTGCCCTGGGCGCGGCAAGGGGCGGAAGCCCCTCCCGCGGGGCCGGTTCCGCTTGCCGCGGCGGGTCAAGGCGGCAAGCGTCCGGGATTCCAGACACGGGGGAGGGTGTCGGACGGTCCGGGACACCGGGCGGGGCGCATGCTTAAGTACGGGATACCGGACACCGAGCACTGGAAGAGGATCCATGGCAGCCACCAGCAGCACCCCGCCGGCCGACGAGGCGGCGCCCAGAACCGCGCCGGCCAAGCTGGCCTCCAAGGTTCCGGCGGCGGAAAATACCCTGCGCATCCTCAAGCTGCTGGCCTCCAAGCGGGGGCCGATGGCGGCGTCGAACATTGCCACCGCGCTGGGGTTGCCGCGCTCCAGCGTTTACCATCTGCTGGGCGTCATGGAGGCCAACGGCTTTGTGCTGCACCTGCACGAGGAGCAGCGCTACGGGCTGGGGATCAGTGCCTTCGAGCTCAGTTCGGCGTATTCGCGGCAGGAGCCGCTCTCGCGACTGGGCCGGCCGCTGCTCGCCTCGCTGGTGGATGTGATCGGCGAAAGCGCCCACCTCGCAGTGCTGCACGGCCGGGATGTGCTCTATATCGTGGAAGAGCGGGCCAAGAACCGACCCTCGCTGGTGACCGACGTCGGGGTGCGGCTGCCGAGCCACCTCACCGCGAGCGGTCTCGCCATCCTCGCCGCGCTGCCCAAGTCGCAGGTGCGGGCGCTGTACCCCAACGCGGCCGCCTTCACCGCCCGGCACGAGACCGAATCGCCGATCATGAAGTATTCGGCGCTCTCCTCCCACCTGGACCAGGTCCGGCAGCGCGGCTACGCCACCGAACACGGGGAAGTGACACCGGGCTTCGGCTCGATCGCGGCCGCCGTCACGGACCATGTGGGCTGGCCGACCGCCGCCGTCGCCGTGACCTTCCTCGAGGACAAGCTCCCGCCCGAGGAGTGGCCTGCCCTGGCCGCCCGCGTGCGGAAAGCCGCGGACGATCTCTCCCTCCGGATCCACGGCCGTCCCTCCGCCTGAACCGCTGCCCGGCCGGCCCTGTCTCTCCAGTTGCGCTATCACTTTGGGTTCCCATCCGCGGGTTTTAAGCGCCGGAAGTGATAGCGCAACAGGGGGCGGGGGAGGCGGCGGGCGGGTCTGGAATCCCGGACAGCGCCCCTCCGTGGCCCCTGTTTCCGCGGCCCCGGACAGGCTTTAGTTGATACAGAACCGCATTCCCGAAACCACGAAGACACAAGGAGCCCCTCATGGCACCCGCCGATTTCACCACCGGTGCCCGCCCGGTCAAAGCAGCCCGCGGCACCGAGCTCACCGCCAAGAGCTGGCAGACGGAAGCCCCGCTGCGCATGCTCATGAACAACCTGGACCCCGAGGTCGCCGAACGCCCCGATGACCTGGTGGTCTACGGCGGCACCGGCCGCGCGGTCCGGAGCTGGGCCGCGTTCGATGCGATCACCCGCACCCTGGAAACCATGGAAAAGGACGAGACCCTGCTGGTCCAGTCCGGCAAACCGGTCGGCGTC
>DATITT010000078.1:0-1629 GCA_035467435.1 Arthrobacter sp.
GATCGGCGCGTCCAGCCCGCCCTCCATCTCCCTAACAAAGTTCTCCGCCTGCGCAATGGAGAGCGCCTGCCAGAGTTCGTCCTCGGTGGCGTCGGGTTTGCCGTAGAGCAGGTTGCTCCGCACCGTGCCGGAGAACAGGTAAGGCCGCTGCGGGACCAGGCCGATGTGTCCCCAGAGCAGGTCCGGGTGCAGCTCGCGGACGTCCACGCCGTCGATCCGGACCGAGCCGGCGGTGGCGTCGAAGAGCCGCGGCATCAGGTTCACCAGGGTGGTCTTGCCGGAGCCGGTGGCGCCGATGATCGCCGTCGTCTGCCCCGCCCGGGCGGTGAAGCTGATCCCGGACAGGACCGGCTGCTCGGCACCCGGGTAGGCGAACCCGACGTCGCGCATTTGAAGCTCGCCGCGGCCGGTGCGGCCGGAGAAATCCAGCGGGTGTTCCGGCGGCCGGACGCTGGACTCGGTGCCCAGCACCTGCCCGATCCGGTCCGCGGAGACCGCCGCGCGCGGGATCATGATCGCCATGAACGTGGCCATCATGACGGACATCAGGATCTGCATCAGGTAGCTCAGGAACGCGATCATGGTGCCCACCTGCATGGAGCCGTCCTGGATCCGGAACGCGCCGAACCAGATCACGGCCACGGACGAGACGTTCAGCACCAGCATCACGGTGGGGAACGCGAGCGCCATCAGCCGGCCGGCGCGCAGGGCGGTGTCCGTGACGTCCTCGTTGGCCCGGGCGAAGCGGGCGGTCTCCACGTCCTCGCGGACGAAGGCGCGGACCACGCGGATGCCGGTGAGCTGTTCGCGGAGCACCCGGTTCACGGTGTCGATCCGGGTCTGCATGAGCCGGAACAGCGGCACCATCCGGGTGATGATCAGCCCCACCGCGCCCAGCAGCACCGGCACGCTGACCGCGATCAGCCAGGACAGCTGCACGTCCTGCCGGATCGCCATGATCACCCCGCCGACACTGAGCATGGGCGCGGCCACCATCAGGGTGGCGGAGACCAGCACCAGCTGCTGGACCTGCTGGACGTCGTTGGTGGAGCGGGTGATCAGGCTCGGCGCGCCGAAGCGGGTGACCTCCTGCTCGGAGAAGGCCGCCACCTTGCTGAAGATCGCCCCGCGCACGTCCCGGCCCATCGCCATCGCCGCTTTCGCCCCGAAGTACACGGCCGCGATGGCGCAGGCGATCTGCAGCAGGGTCACCAGCAGCATCACGCCGCCGACGCGCAGGATGTAGTCGGTGTCGCCCTTCGCCACGCCCTGGTCGATGATGTCCGCGTTCAGGGTGGGCAGGTACAGCGAGGCGATGGACTGCGCCAGCTGGAAGACGACGACGGCGAGCAGCAGCCTGCGCTGCGGTGCCAGGTATTCAACGAGCAGTTTCCAGAGCATCCGTACTCCCAGCCGTGCGTTCCGCCGAGTGATCCGAAGGTCAGTTTACGTCCGGAGCCCGGGAGCGGACCAAGCCGGCCTCCCAGGCCGCGCGGCGGGTGAAGATCAGGTGGAGAACTCCGTGTGGGGAAGGGGTCGCTTGGATGTCAAAGAGCTGTTCGAGTCCTTCGAGCCCATCCCAGAGCCGTTCGCCCCGGCCCAGGACGATCGGCACGAGGACGATGTGCA
>DATITT010000079.1:0-6374 GCA_035467435.1 Arthrobacter sp.
CCGCCTCGGGGAAGCCGTCCTTGAGGGGCCGGTGCATCTCGTTGTAGTAGCGGACAATCCGGTAGCCGGCGACCTCGAACAGAGCGGCCTGATGGGTGTGTTGCTGCTCCATATGAAGCCGCAGCCGGGGAGTGGCACCCGTCACCCGATCCTCGGCGAAACGCTGCCGGGTCCTCGCCTCCATCCAGCCCAGCAAACCGGTGCCGATCCCGCGTCCCTGCCACCCGGGATCGACGCAGCCGTACCCGATCGCCTTCTCACCGTCCGGGTTCTTGGTGATCCGGCCGTAAGCCCTGGCCGTGCCCTGCGCGTCGAAGCCGAGGACCGTATTCGCGGCAGCCGGGTTCTTCTGCGATTCGAGGACCTGCTCCAGGTCGGCACGGCGCTCGAACCAGACGGGCTGTTCGACGGCGGCGGTCCGGGCGATCAGCGCCGCCCAGTCATCGAGGTCGGCAGGCCCGGCGGCCCGCCACTCGAGGCGGGGGTCCAGGCCGGCCAGGGGGTCGGCGTGTCCGTTCATGGCAACAGGCTAACCTCCGGCCTACCCCCGCGCCAGCAACGGCGTGGCCGCCGGGGACACGGCAGCATTCCTGGCCGCCGCGCCGTCCAGGTCCAGCCGGCTGTCGTCTGAGGCGATGTCCTCCGGATTATGGGTCACCAGTACCACCGTGCGGTCCCGCAGGCCGTGCCGGAGCTCGGCCAGCATCGCCCGCCCTGACTCCGCATCCAGGTGGGCGGTGGGTTCATCGAGGAGGATCACGTCCGCGCCGGTCAGGAGCGTGCGGGCGACGGCGAGGCGCTGGCGTTCGCCGCCGCTGAGGAAGGCCCCGCCGGGTCCGATCCGGGTGTCCAGGCCGTGCTCCAGCCGCCCGATCAGCGGCCCCAGGCCCACAGCGGCCAGGGCGTCCTGCAATCGCGGCTCCGGTTCTCCCCCGCGCTGGGCCTCGGGAAGCCCCAGCAGCAGGTTGCCGCGGATGGTGGAATCGAAGAGGTGCGCCTCCTGCGGGCACCAGGCAGCACGGCCGCTCAGCAGGATCTGGCCGCTGGCTGCCGGCAGGAAGCCCAGGACGACGGCGAGCAGGGTGGATTTTCCGGAACCCGAGGTCCCGGTGACGGAGAGCCAGCGCCCGGGTCCGGCCGTGGCGGTAAGGCCGGTGAAGACCGGCGGCCCGCCTGGCCAGGCGGCCGCCAGATCCCGCAGCTCGATGCCGGGCTTGCCGCCGGGCCTGCCGGCGACAGGGACCAGGCCGCCGGACGCGTCGGCGTCGTCCAGGACGCCCGCTTCGCCGATGCGATCCAGCACGGTCCGAAGCGCCGGGTATTGCCGGACCGCCGTCGTGATGGCGGCGTACGGCTCCACGAGCGCGAGCTGCAGCAGCACCACAACCGCCACTGTCGAGGCCTCAACCGCCCCGCTGAGGGCCAGCGGAGCGGCCAGCGCGGCACTGGCCAGGGCGGCCGTCCCGCAGGCCAGCACCGTCAGCCCCTGGCCAAGTCCTTCGGCCCAGGCCGAGCGCTGGGAGGCTGCAGTCGCGGAGCGGTCGGCGCGGGTGATGGCCGCGAGCACCGGCGCGGAGACGCTGTTGGCGTGGAGTTCGGCGCGGGCGTCGAGGGCTGCGGCCACCTGGCGGAGGACACCGGAGCGCAGCCGCTGCTCGGTGCCGGCGGACATCCGGTCCGCTGCCAGCGCCAGGGCGGGGGCCGCCACGAGGCTCAGCACGGCGGCGGCAATCACGGCGGGGAGCGCGGCCGGCAGGAGCAGCGCGATGCCGGTGACGGCGGCGGCCGCGACAGCCACGGCGGTGAGCGGCGGCAGGACCACCCGGGGCAGCAGCTCCCGGACGGTGTCGACGTCGTCCACCACGGTGCCCAGGACGTTGCCGCCCTGCAGCAGCCGGCGCAGCGAGAGGGCGCGCCGGCTCAGCGACTCCCAGAGCCGGCCGCGGAGCCGGGTCAGGGCGGCAAAGACGGCGTCGTGCAGCAGGAGCCGTTCCAGGTAGCGCAGCGCGGCCCGGCCGATGCCGAAGAAGCGCACGCCCACAATTGCGGTGAGCAGGTACAGGATGGGCGGCTGCTCGCTGGCGCGGATGATCAGCCAGCCGGAGAGCCCGGCGAGGGCGACGGCGAAGAGCGCCGCCAGGGTGCCGACAGCGCCGGCCGCGGCGAACTTGGCTGCTACGGGTGCGAGCAGGCGGCGGAGCCGGGTTGCCGTTGACCCGCGCGCGGCGCGTCCGGCGGCCCCGGCCTGTGGCCCGCGGGGATCCATGTTCCCGGGCTGCTGGAGTCCGGCAGCCCGGAGTCCGGCGGGCCCGGCGTCGGCCGGCCGGGGCCTGGACAGCGGAGCTTCGGCGGCGGACGCCCCCGCGGCGGATGCTGTGACGGCTGACGCTTCGACGGCTGATGCCTCGACGCCTGACGCTTCGACGGCTGATGCCCTAACGGCTGACGCGACGAAGGCTGATGCCCTAACGCCGGACGCCGGCGCGGCCCCCGGTGCAACTGCCACGAGCTCGTCGGCGAGTTCCCGGGTCAGCCGGTCGTGGGCCACCAGCAGGACGGTGACCTTGCCGCGGAGCGCGGTGATGGCATGGCTCACGGCGGTGGCGGAGTCCCGGTCCAGGTGGGCGGTGGGTTCATCGAGCAGCAGCACCCGGGCTCCGGCTTCGATCCTCGCCAGGCCGCGCGCCAGCGCGACGCGGCGCAGCTCCCCCGGGCTGAGTTCGGCGGGATGCTTCGCGGCGAGGTGCTCCGCGGCGCAGGCTGCCAGGCAGCGCAGGGCCGTGGCCTGGATCTGGGCCTCGGCCGTGGCCCGCTCCGGATCGCCGCCGGCGCGGTCCGCCTCAGTTCCCGGAGCGGATCCCAGGTACAGCCGGATCTCCTCCAGCACGGTGGGGGCCACCATCACGGGATGCTGCGGCACCCAGGCGAGGTCCGCCGTCGTAAATCCTTCGAGCCGTCCGGTGACGGTGGTGTCCTGGTCCGTGCCGCCGCCCGTCCCGATAGTGCCGGCCAGCACCCCGAGGACGGTGCTCTTGCCGGCGCCGCTGGGGCCGTCGAGGGCGGTGATCCGGCCCGGGGCTGCCGTGAAGCTCAGCGGCCCGACGGCGGCATCCGTCCGGCCGCCGTAGCGGACGGTCAGTCCGGCCACTCTCAGGGCGGGCGGACCGTCGGCTCCGGCGTCGGCCCCGGCCGCGGACCCCGTGTCAGCCCCGGAGGCGGCCGCGGCGCGCGCGGCGGGCCGCAGCGGCGTGGGCTCGGGTGCCTCGAGGACGGCGGTGGTTTCGGCGAGCGCGGCACGGCCGTCGTCGCTGGCGTGGTGCGCGGTGCCCAGTTCCCGCAGCGGGAGGTAGCAGTCGGGGGCGAGGATCAGGGCCAGCAGCCCCGCTTCCAGCGCCATGTCGCCGTGGACCAGCCGGACGCCGATGAAGACCGCGACGACGGCCACGGAGATGGTGGCGATGAGTTCCAGCGCGAGGGCGGAGAGGAAAGCGGTCCGCAGGGTTCCCATGGTCCGGTGGCGGTATTCCTCGGAGAGGTCCTCGAGGGCCTTGCGCTGGGCGGTGGCGCGGCCCAGTCCCACGAGCACGGGCAGGCCCTTGGCGAGCTCCAGCATGTGGCCGGACAGCCGTGCCAGGGTGGACTGGGCTTCCCGGACGTGGTCATCGGTGTAGCGGCCGATCAGGATCATAAAGAGCGGGACCAGCGGGACGGTCAGCACGATGACGGCGGCGCTGATCCAGTCGGCGTACAGGATGCGCGCGCCCAGCAGCAGCGGGATCGCGGCGCAGTTCACCAGGGCGGGCAGGAACTGGGTGTAGTAGTTGTCCAGGGCGTCCAGTCCCCGGGTCGCCAGTATGGCGAGGCCGCCGTCGGAGGGGCCGGCGGACCGGGTGCCGTTGCGCAGCGCCCGCTCAAGCAGCTGCGAGCGCAGCTCCTCCTTCACACCCAGCGCCGCACGGCGCGACGCGACCGCCTGCGCCCAGACAGTCAGGGACCGCAGCGCCACGCCCGCAACTCCCCAGTAGAGCTGCCCGTCCCAGGCCGGGTCTCCGGCCATCAGCCCCGCCAGCATGGATGCGACCGCCTGCGCGATCAGCACGAGGGACAGGGCCTTCAGGGCCGCGAGCAGGCCAAGCAGGTAGAGGGCGGCGCGGTTGGCGGGGCCCGTGGGGAACTGCGGTCTCATCAGCTGCTAGTCCTTGGGGGCCAGGGCTTTGGCGGCGATGGCGGGGAGGAAGCTGTGGGCCTCGGGGATGTGCGCGTCGCTCACCCGGCGCCGGAACACCCAGTAGGTCCACGCCTGGTAGACGAGCACCAGGGGCAGCCCGATGAGGGCGACGATGCTCATCAGCCCCAGGGTGTAGTCCGAGGAGGAGGCGTTGGAGATGGTCAGGTTGAAGTCCGGGTTCAGCGTGGACGGCAGCACGACCGGGAACGCGGCGCCGAAGATCGAGGCGCTGCCGAGGATCAGGAACGTGCCCAGGGACAGGAACGCACGGCCTTCGGCACCGGTGCGGGCGTAGTTCCACGCCATACCGGCGGCGACGACGGCGGCGGCGACCGCCAGGACGGTCCACACCTTGCCGCTGAGCAGCTGAAGGCTGATCGCCCAGCCCGCGATCGGCAGCAGCAGGACGGGCAGGAGCCGGACAAACCACCGGCGTGCGCGGTGCCGGATGTCGCCGTCGGTCTTGAGGGCCAGGAAGGCCAGGCCGTGCAGCAGCGAGAAGCCGACGACCGCGAGGCCGCCCAGCACCGCATAGGCGCTGAACCACGCGAACGGTCCGCCTTCGCGGTCGCCGTTGGCGTTGATCGGGAGTCCGGTGGTGGTCAGCGCCAGGGCCGCGCCGATGCCGAAGGCCGCCACGAGGGAGCCGAGGGAGATGGCCCAGTCCCAGCGGGCCCGCCACCGCGGGTTGTCCACCTTGCCGCGGTATTCGAAGGCCACGGCGCGGAAGATCAGGGCGACGAGGACCAGCAACAGCGGCAGGTAGAGCGCCGAGAACAGGGACGCGTACCAGAGCGGGAAGGCCGCGAAGGTGGCGCCTGCCGCGGTCAGGAGCCAGACCTCGTTGCCGTCCCAGACCGGGCCGATCGTGTTGAGCAGCACGCGGCGTTCGGTGTTGTTCCGGGCGAAGACCTTCATCAGCATCCCGACGCCGAGGTCAAAGCCCTCGAGAAAGAGATAGCCCGTCCACAGCACCGCGATGGCGATGAACCAGATGGTGGGAAGCAGTTCCATGCTGAGTATCCTCTGCGTTTCTTGGGGAGCGAAGGCTTAGTAGGCGAAGGCCAGGACGTCGTCGGCGTCCCCGGGTTTGCCGGGGCCGCCGCCCTTGGGGGTGGCATCCTCGTTTTCGTCCACGGGGGCGTGGGCGAGTTCCGGCATGGCCGCGGCCACCCCGCCGCGGATGTACTTGACCAGCAGCTTGACCTCGACCACCAGCAGCACCGCATACACGGCCGTGAGCACCACCAGTGAGGTCAGGATCTCGCCGGCCGTGACGCCGGGTGAGACGGCGGCGGCTGTGAACATAAAGACCTGGTCGATCCCGCTGGGGTCCGGGTTGGGGGCGACGACGAACGGCTGGCGGCCCATCTCGGTGAAGATCCAGCCGGCGGCGTTGGCTCCGAACGGCGCCAGGATTCCGAACACGGCCAGCCGCATGAGGCCGCGGGACGCGGGCACTGTCCCGTTGCGGGTGATCCAGAGGGCAACCAGCGCGGCGAATGCCGCCAGTCCGCCGAAGCCGATCATCATCCGGAAGCCCCAGTAGGTGACCTCCATGACCGGGACGTACTGGATCTCCTGCCCGGCCCGTTCCCCGTAGATGGGGTTGTCCGGCAGGTGGGTGCCGTAGTCGGCCTTGTACTGGTCCAGCAGGCTGTTGACGCCCTTGACCTCGGTGGTGAAATCACCCTTGGCAAGGAAGGACAGGATCCCGGGGACCTCGATGAGGGCGACGATGTCGTCGCAGTTCTTGGAGCCGAGGTTGCCGATGCTCAGGATGGAGAAGCCGGTGCCGTCGTGGCAGGCCGCCTCCGCGGCGGCCATCTTCATGGGCTGCTGTTCAAACATGAGTTTGCCCTGCAGGTCCCCGGTGAGCGCGGTGCCGGCGAAGGAGATCATGGCGACGACGGCGCCGATCCGCAGGGAGCGGATCCAGACGGCGTGGTCGGTGCGGTCCCGGCCGGGGATGCCGGCCTCGCCGGGAACGACCTTGCCGTCCGCGCCGATGGTGTCAATCCCGTCGTGCCGGCGGCGCCACAGGTGGTACCAGGCGATGCCGAGCAGGAACGCGCCTGCGACGGCGAGGGCGCCGAAGATGGTGTGCGGGACGGCGACGAGGGCCGTGTTGTTGGTGAAGACCGCC
>DATITT010000080.1:0-3304 GCA_035467435.1 Arthrobacter sp.
ATCCGGCCGTGCCCTGGTTCTCGCGTTCAACAAGTGGGACCTGCTGGACGACGAACGGCGCACCTACCTGGAGCGTGAAATCGAGCAGGACCTGGCCCACGTGGCCTGGGCGCCGCGCGTCAACATCTCGGCGCTGACCGGGTGGCACAAGGACCGGCTGGTCCCGGCCCTCGACACGGCCCTGGAAAGCTGGGACAAGCGCATTGCCACCGGGCGGCTGAACGCCTTCCTCGGCGAGCTGGTCGCGGCTCACCCGCACCCGGTCCGCGGCGGCAAGCAGCCCCGCATCCTCTTCGGCACCCAGGCCTCGAGCCGTCCGCCGAAGTTCGTGCTCTTCACCACGGGCTTCCTGGATCCGGGCTACCGCCGTTTCATTACCCGCCGGCTCCGCGAAACCTTCGGGTTCGAGGGCACGCCGATCGAGGTCAACATGCGTGTGCGGGAAAAGCGCGGCAAGAAGCGCTAATTCCGGCACATCTTGCCCGTGGCATGCTGAAAGTGTCACGGGCACCCTCCGGAATCGTGTAAGCTTTTGGAGGTGGTTCGGCCGGACTGCTCAGATGAATTCTTCTGGATACAGAGGATGACATCGAGAGCGGAGAACGGCGGAACCAGCGGGCTGTAGCGCAGCTTGGTAGCGCACTTGACTGGGGGTCAAGGGGTCGCAGGTTCAAATCCTGTCAGCCCGACCAGCAGAAAGTACCCCGCCATTCCCGTTCAGGGAAGGGCGGGGTTTTCTGTTGCCCGGGGCCGTTGCCGGCGGCCCGGTTCCGGCGGCCCGGCGGCGGCGGGCTACTTCAGGAAGCGCGAGGTCCGGCGGTCGGCCAGGATCTTTCCCTGCGTCTGGCAGCCGGGACAATACTGCAGGGCCGTGTCCGCGAAGGACACCTCGCGTACTGTGTCCCCGCACACCGGGCACGCTTCGCCGGCCCGCCCATGGACCCTCATGCGGCTCCGTTTGGTGTCCTTGAGTTCACTGGGCGGTTTGCCGCCGGCCTCGCGCAGCGCTGTGCCGAGAATGCTGTGGATGGCGTCGTAGAGCCGCTGGACCGCATCCCGGTCCAGGGACCTGGCAATGGCGAAGGGTGACGTCCGGGCCGCGTGCAGGATCTCGTCGCTGTAGGCGTTCCCGATCCCGGCAATCACGCTCTGGCTCCGCAGGACACCCTTGATTTGCTGCGAACTGGAACCCAGGATCCCGGCCAGGGCATCGACGTCGAACCCGGCACTGAACGGGTCCGGGCCCAGCGCGGCAATTCCGGGAACGTCGGAGGGATCCCGGACCAGATACACCGCCAGGCTCTTCTTCGTGCCGGCCTCGGTCAAATCGAGGTCCGAGGGGCCGGAGCCGCTGGAAAACGACAGCCGCACCGCAATGTGTCCCTTGCCCATTTTCAAGGGGGTGCCCGTGGGCGAGTCGGTGAAGCGGACCCAGCCGGCCCGCGCCAGGTGGAAGACAAAATACAGCCCCCCGGCCTCCAGGCTGACGAACTTGCCGAAGCGGCGCACCCCGGTCACGGTTCTGCCCTCCAGCTCGGAGATGGGGGGATCCGCCGTCTTGAGCACGGCAAAGGAGACGATCTGGACCTTCGTGACAGCAGCGCCGAGCAGGTGCGCGGCCAGGAAGTCCGTCAGGGCAGCCACTTCCGGAAGCTCGGGCATGCCTAGCCGCTACCGGGGATTTCCGTCATCGCCCCATCATGTCAGAGTCCTCCCCGGGCCCCACCGGATGTGCCTATACTTTCAGCGGCGGACAGTTCACGAGCCCGCCGCCGATATTGGTGATTGACCCGATGAAAGGCCCGTCATGAGCATCATTCCCGAAGAGCTGTCCTACACCGCAGAACACGAGTGGGTTTCCGCCCCGAACGCCGACGGTGTTGTGCGCGTGGGCATCACTGATTTTGCCCAGGACGCCCTTGGGGACGTCGTCTATGCCCAGATGCCGGAGGCGGGCACAACGATCAAGGCAAACGACGTCATCGGTGAGGTCGAGTCCACCAAAAGCGTCAGCGACATTTACGCCCCGGTTTCCGGGGAAGTGGTCTCCCGCAACGAGGCCCTGGACAGCGATTCCGCCCTGATCAATTCGGATCCCTACGGCGAGGGCTGGCTGATGGAAATCAAGCTTGCGGAAGCCGACGCGATCGAGTCGCTGCTCAGTGCATCGGAGTACGAACAGCAGGTAGGCTAAAGCAAGGCCTATTCGGGCCGGGTCGGTGGCACAGTGGTTGGGAAACCAGCCAAACACCGCCCCGCCGAAGGGTTGAATCCCGGATTTGCAGGCACTTCCGGACGGCATGCGTTGTTTGCGGGGGGACACCTGCAGCGAATGGAGGACTCAATGTTTGGGCACGAACGCAACAACACCGGTGACGGTTTTGGCACGGGTGGAGTGAAGGCTTCGGAGACCACGTCGATCAACCTCACACCGGTCCGGGATGAACCCACCATCGCCCCGCAGCTCTCGGCTGAGGAGCGGTCCGCCGTGGAGGCGCTGCCGTACGGCTCGGCCCTGCTGGTTGCGCACAGCGGCCCCAACGCAGGCGCCCGTTTCCTGTTGGATTCGGACACCACGACGGCGGGCCGGCACCCGGACGCCGACATTTTCCTCGACGACGTCACGGTCTCCCGCCGGCACGTCGAGTTCCGCCGCACCGCACGCAGCTTCGAAGTGGTGGACACCGGAAGCCTGAACGGCACCTATGTCAACCACGACCGCGTCGACAGCGTCGAGCTGAGGTCCGGCAACGAAGTGCAGATCGGCAAGTTCCGCCTCACCTTCTACCTGAGCCCTGCCCGCGCAGCAGGCAACGTCTGATTCCGGGGTAGCTGCCAGTGGCCATGGCACAAGCGGAACGGCGCGGACCCCAGGTTCTGAACATCGGGGAAGTCCTGGCGCAGCTGAGCGACGACTTTCCCAACATGACCGCGTCGAAAATCCGGTTCCTCGAGGAAAAGGGACTGATCAACCCCCGGCGGACCCCTGCCGGGTACCGGCAGTACGCCGAGAACGACGTCGAGCGGCTGCGTTTCGTGCTCGCCCTCCAGCGGGACCAGTACCTGCCCTTGAAGGTCATCAAGGACTACCTTGACGCGATCGACCGCGGCGAACGTCCCGACAACCTGCCCCCCGGCGTCACCGTCTCCCCGCGGATTGTCTCCGAGGAACTGGCCTCCGAACTCCACAACCGGGTCCGCCAGCTCAGCGAGGAACAGCTCCGGACCGAGTCCGGCGCCAGCGTCCCGCTGGTTGAATCACTTCTGAGCTACGGCCTGATCGGCCATGTCAACGGCAAATTCG
>DATITT010000081.1:0-2530 GCA_035467435.1 Arthrobacter sp.
TACGGTTCCGGCGAGTACGGCAACCGCTACCAGGGCCAGCGCGGCCCGACGGCGAGCCGCAGCCACTTGAATTTCCACCGCACGGTCGTCTGACCCCGCGAGCCGCGCGGCTAATCCCGCGCGGCTTTTCGCCGCACGCCGTCCGCGATTCGCTACACGCCGTCCGCCGTGCGCACCGTCGGCGGTTTGGCCGGCCGGCGCAGCATTGCCACCACCGGCTCCACGAATCTGGCCGCGAGCGGGCCCGTCACGGCCATGATCAGCACGTACGCGGTGGCCAGGGCCGCGAGCTCCTGGGACACGGCACCGGAGGCGACGGCCAGGCCGGCGATGACAATCGAGAACTCCCCACGGGCGATCAGTGCGGCGCCGGCGCGGAATCGCCCGGGCCGGCCGATCCCGGCTTGCTTGGCGGCCCAGATGCCCGTGATCATCTTGGTGGCGGCGGTGACGACGGCCAGCAGCAGGGCCCAGCCGAGCACGGGCGGGATGGTGGAGGGGTCGGTATTGAGGCCGAAAACCACAAAGAAGATCGCTGCGAAGAGATCCCGCAATGGCTCAAGGATCCTGGTGGCGCTGTGCGCGGTGGCCCCCGATATCGCGATTCCGAGCATAAAGGCCCCCACCGCCGCGGACACCTGCATGGCCGAGGCCAGCCCGGCCACCAGCAGTGCGGCCCCGAGCAGGTTGAGCAGGAACACCTCGGAGTTCTCGCTGTGCACGGCTTTGGACACGTGGTGCCCGTGGCGCAGTGCCACCAGCAACACGACGGTGACCACAGCGAGTGAGATCCCGACAGTCTGCAGCCCCACAACGAAGCTGACGCCGGCCAGGGTCGCCGTGAGGATCGGCAGGTAGACCGCCATGGCGAGATCCTCGAATACGAGGATCGAGAGCACCACCGGGGTTTCGCGGTTACCGATCCGTCCAAGGTCCGTAATCACCTTGGCAGCGATCCCCGAGGACGAAATGTAGGTGACACCGCCCATCACCATTGCTCCGACGGGTCCCCAGCCCAGCAGGACCGCGAGGAGGGCGCCCGGCAGGAAGTTCAGGACCAGGTCCAGGACGCCGGCCTGCCAGGAACGGCGCAGCCCGGTGACCAGCTCTGCGGCTGTATATTCCAATCCGAGCATAAGCAGGAGCAGGATGACGCCGATCTCACTCGAGAGGTGGGTAAATTCCTGCATCCCTTCGAGTTTCACAATCCCGCCGGAACCGAAGAACAGCCCTCCGAGGAGGTACAGCGGGATCGGGGACATGCCGATCCGCCCCGCCAGCCTCCCCAGCAGGCCGAGGCAGAAGACGACGGCCCCGAGTTCAATAAGGGTCAGTGCAAGCGGATCCATCCCGTCAGCCGTTGCGCAGGATGCCGGCTGCTGTGTCCAGGCCTTCTTGCGTTCCTACTGCAACGAGGAGATCGCCGCGCTGCAGGACGACGTCCGGTCCCGGCGAGGGGAGCACTTCGCCTTCGCGCATGATGGCGACGATCGAGGCACCGCTCCGGGTCCGGATGCGGGCCTTGCCCATCGGCTGGCCGCGGAAGGGGGAGTCGGGGCCGATGGAGAACTGCCGGGTGACGATTCCCGGGACCTCGCGGTGGGCTTCGGAAAGCTGCATGGCCAGCCGCTGGCCGCCCAGCAGGTTCCCCAGCGCGGCGGCTTCGTCGGCCGTCAGCGGGATGGACGCCTGGCAGGTGTCCGGGTCGTCCCACGTGGAGACGATCAGCTCGGTTTGGCCTTCGCGGTATTCCACGACGCCGATCCGCCGTCCGGAGGCGGTCATGAAGTCCTTGCGCCGGCCCAGTCCCGGCAGGTCCGTTTCATCCACGTTCATTCCTCCAGCCTAATGGGCCGGACGGTGTTCCGGGCGCCTTCAGGCCGCGGGGACCACCGCGATGTCGGCCTGGTCCGGCGCCTTGACCGGGAGCAGGAGTAACAGCCCGGCCAGCAGCACCACCATGATGCCGAGGATGCCCCAGCGCTGTGCCTCGCCGGGCTCCACCAGCGGGGCAGCGACCGCGATGCACAGCGTGAAGAGTGCGGGGGCCAGGAAGCTGACGGCCCGGCCGGTGGTGGCATAGAGCCCGAACAGCTCGCCGGTCTCGCCGTGGGGGGCGAGCCGGGCCAGATAGGCCCGCGAGGAGGACTGAGCCGGCCCCACGAAGAGGCACAGGAACAGGCCGAAGATCCAGAACGTGGTGGTGCCGGCCCAGTCCATGCCGAAGAAGGAATGGTTCCCGTTGCCGAGGACCAGGATCATCGAGCCGGCGATCAGCAGGCCCACCAGCGATCCGGTGATGACCGCCTTCGGCCCGATCCGGTCGTCGAGGAAACCGCCCATAATGGCGCCCACGGCGGCCACCACGTTCCCGAAGATCGCGAAGAAAATGACGTCCTTGAGTTCGAAGCCGAAGGTGCCGGCGGCGATGATGCCCCCGAAGGTGAACACCGCGGCCAGCCCGTCCCGGAACACGGCACTGGCGAGCAGGAAGTAGATGGTGTGCGGGCTGGTCCGGTAGATCGCTTTG
>DATITT010000082.1:0-1618 GCA_035467435.1 Arthrobacter sp.
GCAAGTCCGGCCGCGAGGGAGCGGTCGTTGATCGCGGGAGTCTGTATTGCCAGTGCCGCACTATCGTCCGGATGGGATGGCATGTGCGCGCTACTTTCAGCAGTTGGTCATCTGCTCCATCTTAGCGAGCCTGGCAGGACTCCCCGTACTGGGTTGTCCTGCCATGTGGATATCCGGCCGGAGGGGACGCCCCGGCCCGGGACCCCCAAACTTCGCCGGACGTTCAGCGCCTCTCAACCCCCGGCACCGGCGGCGCCACGTACCGTGAAGGGGTTCGGAGCGCCACCCGCCTTCAGCAGTAAGGAATTTCCATGAGCAACGGCCCTGCCACCACCCTGCCCGCCACCGGTTACGCGACGGTCCTGCCGCGGGAGATCATCAACGGCAGCGACGCGGACGTCGTCGACGCGAACGTGGACGTGGTCAACGTTATGTACGCGGAACTGCTCGACGTCGAGGAAATCGCGCCGAACGCGCTGCGCAGTTACTACGTAGACTTTTACCTGACGCAGGCGCTGGGCGGCGGGTTCGCACAGTACGTGTTTACCGCGCCCGAACGCGAGGACATCGACGCCTACATCCGGACCGGGCTGGAAAATATGGGGGCCAGCGCGCACCTGGACCTGTTCAACCGCACCGTGGCTGCCTTCGAGGCCCTCTCCGAGGAGGAAGCGGACGCGTATCTTGACCGGGACGCGGATCTGGACGACGCCACGGACGGCGTCCCGGACGCGGTCCGTCTCCTGGAAGAGCTCGACGGCGAGTTCGAAACGCTGCTGGAAACCGAAGACATCACCGCGCTCAACGCCGCGTGGCTCCGGGGCCAGGCAGACCTCCTCGTCCTGGACGACGGGGACCTCGACCGCCACATCGCCGAGCGCGTGTCCCGGATCCCGAACCTGGCGGAGCGCCAGGCCGAGGCCGCCGAGGATGACCTGGCGGACACACCGGAATTCGAGGTGATCATCCGCGAGCTGTGCGCCGTGGCAGGCCACACGCTCCTGAAGATCACCATGGGCGACCCCAACTATGACCACGACGGCCAGACCACCCTCGCCTGGCATTTCACCACGGACCAGGGCGAGTTCCTCATGCTGGACGATGAACTCGAAGCGGTCATGATCCACCCGGACAGCAAGGAGATTCTGGCCGCCGTCGAGTTCGAGACCGAGGACGACTGAACGGCAATGTCTGCCGGCGTCGCCGTCTTTCGCTAGTGCCCGGCGGCGCCGGCGATCATTTCGCCTGACGGGGCGACGAGGCAGGAACCGGTGAGGAGTCCGTTTGCCGGCATCAGTTCTCTCCCATCCGTGCGGGGGCGGGGGATTGATTCCAAGCGGCGGTGAGCTCGGGACCGGTTCCTGGTCGTCCCAAGTGGTAACCCTGGGCCAGGTCACAGCCCAGTCTGCGAAGCAGGTCCATTTGCCCGGCCGTCTCAACTCCTTCGGCGACGCAGGTCATGCCCAACCCGCGGGCGAGGCCGATAACGGTCTCCACGAGGGTGGCGTCGGATTGATTGTTGCCGAGTCCGGCGACAAAGGATCTGTCGATCTTCAGTTGATTTACCGGCATGTAGCGCAGGTAGGCCAGGGAGGAGTAGCCGGTACCAAAATCGTCG